>NZ_JVJI01000029.1:0-14876 GCF_001072665.1 Streptococcus pseudopneumoniae
TCTTGAACAAATCAAGCAATTGCAACCTAGCCAACCAGAACAACCGGTTGAACCAAAACAACCTGAAAAACCAATTACTTCTTCAAGTCCTGAAGAAGGGGTTAAAGAGCTTGTCTTCCAACTCCCAAGTTTGGAGATTGTTAAGAAGGCAGTACCATTCAAGAC
The DNA here is from genome assembly GCF_001072665.1 of Streptococcus pseudopneumoniae. Lineage (GTDB taxonomy): Bacteria > Bacillota > Bacilli > Lactobacillales > Streptococcaceae > Streptococcus > Streptococcus pseudopneumoniae_S. Next base: position 166 of record NZ_JVJI01000029.1, read on the forward strand.
TATCCGTCGCGAAAATCCACAATTAGACAAAGGGAAAGAACAAGTTCTATCAGAAGGGAAAGATGGTGCTATAATCGAGTATATCGAAGTAGATGGCAGCAATCGTAAGGTAGTTCAAACCGAATCAACTCCAGCTCTAGACCGAGTGATTGAAGTTGGGACTAAACAAAGTTCTGTAGGAACAGATACTCCACCAGTTGTGACTCTTCCTGAGTACCTTCTACCAAAAGAACCTGAAAAACCAATTACTTCTTCAAGTCCTGAAGAGGGAGTTAAGGACCTTGTCTTTAAACTTCCAAGTTTGGATATTGTCAAGAAGGCAGTACCATTCAAGACTATCCGTCATGAAAATCCAAACTTAGATAAAGGAAAAGAGAAAGTTCTAGCAGAAGGGAAAGATGGTGCTATAATCGAGTATGTCGAAGTAGATGGTAGCAATCGTAAGATAGTTCAAACTGAATCAACTCCAGCTCTAGATAGAGTAATTGAGGTTGGAACTAAACAAAGTTCTATAGGAACAGAGGCGCCACCAGTTGTGACTCTCCCTGAGTATGTTCTACCTAGAGAAACTGAAAAAACAGCTCCTGCAGTTGTAACAGAAGATTCACCAAGAAAAGATGAAAAAGCACCTGTTGCTACTACAGCTAAACAAGACAAGGAAAAACAACTCCCAGAAACTGGAGAGCAAGAAGCAAATGCCTTCTTATTCTTGGCTGCTATTACTTCAGTATTGTCTCTACTCATCTTCCAAAAGAATTTCAAAGACTAATTAAAATCTTTACTTAATTCTTTTCAATGATTCTAGTTCCCCCAAGAGAAGACCAGCCGGTCTTCTCTTTTTCTATCTACAAATTAAAAAGCATCCATAAATTTCTATGGATGTCTTAGTATCTATAAAACAGAATGATTATTTGGGATAAGTATTTTCAAATTCAACAACAATTTCAAGTAAACGATTATCTAAAAAAGATAGGGCTTCTTGTCTAATCTCGTCAGAAAGACCATAATAAGCTTCTGCAAGTCCTCTTCAGATAGCTGCAATGGGGTACACCAAAAAACGAGTTCATCTCCTACCAAATCTACTGGCCACTATTTTTAACCCCAGCATATACATAGGTCCTATTTCTGGGACACGCTTTTTCCGTTACCACCCTAAAATAAAAACGATGCTCCCGCCCATCCTTGGCATTTTCCTTGTTTAAAACAAAGTAGTTTTTCTGATTCATCGCCATGGTTCGTAGGATGTCATCAATCAAGAAAGTCAAGGGTACGTTCATGGAAGAGTATTTTTGAAAATCCTCTTCAAAACGAATATAGTTATCTGAAAAGTAATCCATCTGCAGTTTGTTTTCATACAGCTCTTTTCTAGTCATAAACTCCCTCCTCCCACAGCCGAATTTCTAGGATATCTGCAACCTCTATCAACCTATATCCCTCGCTTGTCCTAATAGATAGAGTCTGATGTGATAACTCTCTCACCACACCGATTATAGTGATTTTCTGCTTCTTTTCCTTTAGCACAAAACTTCCCCTAAGTTGGCCAACATAAAGCTGAGAAAGCAAGTGTAACTTCTCATCTGGAGTCAAATCCGTCGAAAAATCAACCCGGCTTTTTTCTTCACTGAGCGAACTGGTGTGTTCTGAAAGGTAAAATCCCATCCACTTCTGCATCCCTGGATCTTGATAATCTCGCGCGGATTGAAAGGGTAAATAAGAACGATCAATCATTTTAATCCATCTAATCCTCCAGCAGAATGTCCCCCAATCAGCTTGCTTCTAGCAAGACTCCTAGAGGCTTCTTCCAGTGCATTTGCTCTTAAAAGGGAAGTGAAACCAAATTGTTCCCGAATGGAGTCAATGGCCGTCTGGAGCCTTTCTTCTTTTTCTAACTTGTCAACATCATCAAAGAGAGATATCAAACCAAAGGACTCATCCACAAATCCTGAATAGTTGATTCCAACACTTCTGACTGCTCCTGAAGTGTATTTGTTATGAAATAACTTCAAAACATAATCCGTTAAGACAGCTGTATTATTGGTCGGTTCGACCTTCATTTGTGTGTGAATAGACGACCTGACCTCCTGTTTAGAGAAACCGACATAGATAGAGACAAGGGTTGTTTTCTTGCCAGACCTTCTCAATCTAATAGCCACCTGCTCCGCCATTTCCCGGAGAATAATTTCAATATCACGTAGCTTCACGTAGTCTCTCGGCAAGATTTGAGAATTCCCCAGGCCCTTGGATTTGGCTTTATAGGGCTTATGAACATTGCTCTCATCAATCCCGTTAGCATGAAACCACAAACGCAGACCAGCCTGACCCAGAGCTTTCTTTAACTGGTCTGGATTGCTGGTTGCCAATTCCTTGATGGAATAAATCCCCAGAGCATGCAAGCGTTTCTCCATCCGTCTGCCAATTCCCCAAAAATCCGTCATCTTAGGGATTGCCCAGACCTTCTCTTCCACATCCTGGTAAGACCAGTTGGCCCTCATGGTCGGAGTGTGCTTGGCTTCATTATCCAGAGCCAACTTGGCTAGTAAGGGATTGGCATTGGACATACCTACTGTAGAGTAAATCCCTGTCTGCCTCCAAATATCCCTCTGAATACGGGCAGAAAGCAGATCCAGCTTGTCTTTGCGAGAGAGACTCTTAGCTGGGATGAAATAGTTGAGCGAACTAGTTAGGTCAATAAAGCCCTCATCGATAGAGTAAGGATAAATATCATCTGGACTGCCATAGTTTTGAAAGATTCGCTGGATTTCCATATTGACTGCAATGTACTCGTCCATTCGAGGAGGGACAATCAAGGTAACTTGAGCCCAATCTTCGATGTAGCGAACATAGTCTGAGTCGGTAGGTAGCCCTTGCTTTCGAGCATTATAATAGGAAAATTTTCGCGTTTTGATATCAAAAGGCAAATCATAGGCCCGACCAACATTTGACTTGCCAAAAATCTTCTTAAACAGGGGAGAGGAGGCTAGGATAAGACCAGTTGAATTATCCGCTCGACTCATGACACAAAGCGAGGTTTTCAGCGGATGTAATCCCCTTTTCACGCACTCAACACTAGCATAAAAGGATTTCATATCGACAAAGGCAATGTCACTTTTGGGCTCTCTGGAATAATCAAAGTAGCCCATAGTCTAGCCCTCCATCGGCACAAAGTTCCCAACGATAATCCCCACAATCCGAGGATCTTCCTCATAGGAGATGAAAATATCTTTGTATTTAGGATTGATAGAGACCAGACGCAAGCCATCTTCCTCACGATAAACCCGCTTGATATAAGTCTGATTGTTGCAAACCACTGCATAAACCGCCCCATCATAGTCAAATCCTGTCTCTCGAATCAGAGCCACTGAACCATTTTGGTATTTAGGTTCCATGGAGTCCCCAGACACCCAGGACGCAAAATCATGGGCTAGTTCCTCATTAAAGTAAACCGTATCAAAATTCTGATCATCGTAGACCGAAGCCCCAATCCCTGCTGACATGCGTTCATAAACACGGTACTCGTAGAGGCGCTCTGGCATCGCTGTTACTTTCTGGGCTTTCTCCTCTTGAGATAGGTTGCGAGCATAGAGAACAACCTTCTCCTGCCCTTGCTTGGAGAGGCTATGGTAGAGACGGACAATCTCGATCTGAGTAAAATATCCTTTGGATACCTTTAAAATGTTCTCTAACTGGGCTACCTTCTCCTTAGACGGTTCTTTGATTCCACGTTCCCAAGCTGAGTAAGCCTGGAAACTAATCCCAAGTTTCTCTGCAATTTCCCTCTGTGTCAGTTTTAACTCTTTCCTCCGAGCCTTTAATTTTTCTGGCTGATACATACTTCACCTCCTATTATGATAATTTAATGGACATTATCTCCCTTAGAAAGACTAATCGATACTTGAATCCATATTTTTAAAACTCAACCAAAAAGGTTTAATTTTATTATATAAAAAAAGTGGACGGTTGTCTACTAGGAATATCTATTTCTGCTACACACTTAATAGTGGTATTGACCTTGTTCTATATATGTGCTAGAATTATTGTTATATATTCAATGAAAGGCTTTACACAATATGTTTCCATTCATGCCAGCAGCACGAGCAAAAACTGTTTTTGATATCCCCTATCAAAGATTATATCAACTTGGTTTTAAAGGATTAATTTTTGATATCGATCAAACTCTTGTGATGCATGGCGCCCCCGCTACAGAACAAGTTATTGAACTATTTCAAAATCTCAAAGCCATTGGTTTTCAAATTTTTCTTTTGTCAAACAACGACGAAGAAAGAATATCAGAATTTAATCAACACTTATCTGTGCCTTTTATTCCTCTTTCTGACAAACCAAATCCTAAGAACTTTAAAAAAGCTCTTGACATGATGCAGCTAAAACCATTTGAAACAGTTATGATTGGAGATCAACTTTTTACAGATGTGCTCGGAGCTAGTCGTGCAAATATCTCCACTATCTTAGTTGATTTTTTATATGATCCTAAAGAAGGCGGAATTGGTAAAAAACGATGGGTTGAAAAATTAATACTTCATACTTACCCATTTTTGAGACAAAAAAATAAAAATTTAGATGTGATCAAAAAGGAGAAACAACATGGTTTTTTGGAATAAGGATCTATTATTTTGTGAAATTAGTCCTACAACATATAAAATCTCTTTAAAAAAAGAAAATCTAAAACGACATATACAGAACTTTAAACAAGGAAAAAAATTCTCTAAAATTCGTCAAGAAAAGATATTACCTAACTTAGTTTCATCATATTCTACCCAACTGATAAAACGTGGTCCTGGCATTGATATTACTCTTCAAAAAGGAAAAGCTACTAACATACAGATTGCTAGTAAAAATCTAAATAACATTATCATTCATCCAGGAGAAGAATTTTCTTTTTGGAGTTTAGTTGGTAATACAACTAAGAAAAAAGGATACCAGGAAGGGCGAGTTATTATTAATGGGAAAGTAGAACCTGATATTGGCGGAGGGCTATGTAATTTAGCTAACTTGCTTCATCTTTTAATTGTTCATAGTCCTATGAAAATTACAGAATTTCATTCTCACTCTGATGCATTAGACCCTGATAAGGGGACTCGGAAACCATTTGCGAATGGAACTTCTGTACAGTATAATCATCAGGACTATCGTTTTAAAAATAATACTGACCAACTTATTCAATTGAGAACATGGGTAGAAAATGATATTCTCTTCGGAGAATTACGCAGTGAATCCCAATTCCCATTCACTTATCAAATTGTCGAAGAAAATCATCATTTCAAAAAAGAAGGGGATCATTACTATCGTAACTCTATGATTTATCGTGAAAAAGTAGATAGAATAACTGAACAAATTTTAGAAAAAGAACTGATTTTAAAAAATCATTCAAAAGTCATGTATGATCCGAAGCTCATTCCTACTGAAATGATTAAACAATAATCTAAATATTCTACTATCAAAAAAGACTTAAATTCAAGATAAAAGGAACTATTATGAACACCACACCTAAATTAATCGTTATGCTGACACATAATGATCACACAGTTGAAAATGCTAGTGAAATTTTCGAATCCTGTAAAAACTCTAAAGCTCAGTATTGGGGATTTAAGGAAAAACCTCTTCCTATTTCTGAAATGAAGTCTCTATTCTCCAGAATGAAATCTTGCGGCAAAACTACTTTTCTTGAAGTTGTTGAATATGACGAAGAAAGTGGACTTCACGGTGCAAAAATTGCAAAAGAATGTGGGTGTGATATTTTAATGGGAACTGTCTTCTTTGATTCAATCAATCAATTCTGCAAAGAAAACAACATGAAATACATGCCATTTGTTGGACAAATTACTAATCGCCCATCTATTCTAGAAGGTTCTATCGAGGACATGATTTCTGAGGCAAAGGAATATCTAGCAAAAGGAGTTTACGGATTTGACTTGCTAGGGTACCGATATACAGGTGATCCTGTCAAACTAAACAATGCTTTTGTTCAAGCTATAGAGGCTCCCGTTTGTTTGGCTGGCAGTGTTGATAGTTATGAACGTTTAGATGAAGTCATTGAGGCAAATCCTTGGGCTTTCACAGTCGGAAGTGCATTTTTTGACGAAAAATTTGGCACAGATTTTCATAAACAAATTAATAATGTTTGTAATTATATGGAAAAATAAGGCAAAATATGCTTTATAGCTAACTCTTTAATTTTATCCAATAAATTCGATTTTAATATTAACAAACTACCTTCTAAAAATTAGATTTTGCATCTAATTTTTAGAAGGTAATTTTTTTATTTTGAAATAAATTAGAAATTCAGAAAAAATGCTATAACTCTAAAACCATTTCAACATGAAAAATATTTCATGTTATCACTCTAAAAATCAGTGATGAAAATTCTAATTTTCAGACAAAAAAGACATCCAAGAGAAAATTCTTGAATGTCTGTAAACGTTGATATAATCGTATTGATTAACGTTTTGAGGCTACCGACCTTGTCAGGTTGCAGCCACATTTATAAGCGACTAAAGTAGCAACAACTGTGTCAATTGCCCCAATTTAGTAAGAAAGTATAAAAAGAACACCCCGAAAGGTGCTCTGTATAAGTATAGTAATTCTTTCGAATTAACGTTTACTAAATTGTGATGCTTTACGAGCTTTCTTAAGGCCTGGTTGGGGCATCACTTATTTTATCTAATTGCAAAGTGCTTTAAAATCAATGTTTTCATTAGTTTTCGGAAAATAAAACTTCAATCAATTTCATCAAAATAAGGTAAACTTTCATCAAAAATAAGTACAAATCGAACCAGAATATCAAAGGTTCACCTTATTTATTTTTTTAAAAACTCTCTATTTTCATTCCTCTAAACTTTTAAAATAATAACGATTTTTCAAACAAATAGAGCAATCTGAAGGAGACTTAAATAAAGCAACAACTAAGTCGATGACCGTTACTTTTTATGGACTATAAATAAAGATGACTTAATGAGATACCCAAATTTATTTAGTTTAATTATATTCAGACTTTTACGACAAGCACTTTATTTTAAATATTTATTTCTGTCTTCAAACTCTAATTGACTCAAATGCCCTAAAAATAACTCTACTAATGCATTATTTAATTTTCCGTCAATACTATAAGGATTGCGTAACTTATTTTTTAAAAGTTTAATACGTGAGTTTCTATCTGTTTCACCTAGAGATTCCAATTCAGAATAAAATTCTAGATAAAACTTTTGAACAGGAATCATGTCTATATACTCCCTTTTATTACAAGCTACTAAAAATTTACTTGTAATAGTAGCAATCTCTAATTTGTTAAGATACTCCAAATCAGAACTATCCCAAGTATATATGGAAATCATTTCATGGAAAAATATAAGATTATCATCACTCGATAAAAGTCGATAAATAAAATCACGCTTATTGATACTCTGGTTTGTTCCTGTATCTAAATAATTCTCCTCAAGTAGATACACAACTATGCCAAGTATAACATCTAGCATCTGAATTATTCTTGATTCTTCAGAATCGATTCCTTCGACAGAGTTAACATGATAACTCTTTCCTCTGTACAATGAATGTGCATTCATTTGGTCGTATATTTGTTCAAAAACACCAAGAGTTTGATATTCTGTACTATTATCCATGATAATATCCAAACCATCAATTTGATTATCATCCCTAACTAAACCATAAAATAGACGTTCCGGTATTTTTACATAAAAATATTTTCTCAAATCTTGGTCTGAGAATCCTAATGTTCGCCCTAATTGAAAATAATGTTCATTATTCAGGCGATATATATTAAATTTGATACACGAGCAAGTAAGAAAAAAATTGAGCACCTGAAAATATTTCTTAATATCAGCTCCTTGATAGTCCACGAAATGTAACTCTGATGTTCTTTCCAACTTACTCAGTATTTCTTCAATTTGTGACTCAATTCTGTCCAATTCTGTTTCTTCAATCGAAATAGCCCCATAGTACGAGTATTTTGATTCACGGTCTATTTTCATTGATTCATCGAAATAAATTTTATATTTCATACAATATCCTTTACTTTATAGTCTTATTTTATCATATATTTTCACAAATTACTTGACATTTTTCATAAAAGATATTAGAATAATTTTACTAGCAATTTTTCAATTGTTTGACTGACAACTTTCTTCCCCGCTGTTGGGAGGCTGGTTAGCAGTCATTATTAAAAGCTTTCTTCCCCGCTGTTGGGAGGCTGGCTAAAAAATAAAGAGGGGCAAGTTTAACTTGCCTCTCTTTATTTTTTTATTTTACCTGCTAATTCTATTTGAAGGAATGGTTTAATTGAACCAAGAATAATTGCTGTGGCCTTCTTATTCTGTTTATCAGTTCTTGTTCTTTTATTAAACATATCAAGCATGAATCTATAATCATTTTCAGGATTATAATTATTCCATTGATTTGGCTCAAACGCTCCGATATCCAACAAATATCGTAATAGTTTACGACTAAAAAATTCAGATGATAACTGAAGATACTGATTATCCTCTACAGCATGCAATAACTTAAACAATTGCTCTCTAACATCTACTAGATGTTTCAAATCATCACGCTCAAACTTCTTAATGCAGGAACTACCAATAGGGTATAGCTCATTCCCATTCAGTTGGTTTTTAATTGTAAAAAGGTAACGAAGATGCTCTTTACCACATATACATGACTCCTCCAAACGCTCATCTTCTTCAACATCTACAATTTCCCACTCTGTAACAGCATCCTCCCAATATTCCGACTCGGAATTATCCATCACATCCTTAATAAGAGTTTGAAAATAATTACTTCTGTCTATCATATGACTTAACTCCTTCCCAACATTTCATTCATTACTACAAGTGACTATTCATATCTATCATGTACAAGTTCCTTGAATCCCTTGCCCACTAAAAATGCATTACATTTTCCAACATCCCAATTCCCTGTTGAACAAATAAATAGTTCATAAAGAAATTCTTGTTCATTTCCTAAACGAAGCACTTTGCCCGATAGTTCAACTAACTTCTTACTAACAACGGGGGGTAATTTCATCGCAACACAAATTGCAATAACACTTTCAAGTTTAGGTTCTGTTTTCCCATTTCTTAAATTAGAGATTGCCTTCAAACCTAGATAACTCGTATCAGCCAATTCCTGATTCCTAACATCCCGCCATTTCATCACCTCAGTCAAAGCAGAACCAAAACTATTTAACCCTTGTAGTTTTAACATGATTTCCATTGTATCAGCTACGTGGGCATCGACTTTCTCAAGCCACTCATTCTTATCTTCAGGATAGCTAATAGTGAATTGAATATCAGAATCTGCACCTCTGTTAAGTAATAAAGTTAAAGAGGTGGAACTTCCTGATTGAGTTCTTGAAACAATATCAAATACTACACAACATTCTTCCATATGATGTCTTGCATAATCTGTTAAAAAAGGATTGCCTGCAAGGTCATATGAAACAAACTTATTATCATTTATGCAAAGATGGGATTCTACATAAATCAATGCTCCAGTTTCAACAAGACTCTTTAAGTTTGGTTGTGCTAACAATTGCAAACCAAGTTGAATTAAGTTTATTGAGAAAGTCTGAGTATTTTCTAAATAACCATCTTTCCATTTGTGAGTTGGAACATATTTATCATCAATATAAATGAATGCCCCCTTCACTACATCAAATCCACATTCTGCCAATCTAACTTTAGCAGAAAGACGTGATACGCCAAAGAACAACACTAGTTCATCAATCCATTTTTCAACAATATCAAGTTCATCTTTCGTTTCACTAAGTTCAATGAGTCTTTTATGTCTCACTCTTGCTTCTTGGATGAACATCCCCTTAGGCATCAGTATTTTGGGAGCAATAGATTCAGCATGCCATTCCATCCACCCGAGAATATCTGACAAATTCTGTTCTCCGACATTACTAGTAGTAGATAGAACTGATAACTTTTCTTTCTTTGCTCGAGCCAATTCCAGAGCATATCGATGTAGTTCCCAATGAACACATTCATGAAGGATTGTATTTCTTACAACTCCAATATTTCGTAGTTGAAGAAGTTTTGCCTCAATGACTATTGTCCCTGCAGAAATTCCTTTTTCAGGTACATCTTGAAAATAGACTTGACCAAAAATTGAAGCATCTTCAGTAATGCTTTCATATTTTAGTTGTAGCCCCATTTGTTGGACTATAGTTTCAGGTTCAATTCTAGTAGGAGTCAATAAAGCATGTGGTTCATATTTCTTCAATATCGCTTCAGCAAATTTATCCAAATCTTCTTTCCAAATAAAAGGAATAAGCTCATCCGAAAGAGGATTCTTAAAAATGCTATAAGTTCCTTTTTCGTAAGAATCAACCTTCTTAATTCTAAAATTTTTGATTCCTGCATCAGGCTTCCCAATACATGATATACGAAGCCAACGATTTTTTTCATAAGATGAATCACGATTATAGTTATACCCGAAAACAGTTGCATAGACATTGGTTAGAATATCTATGTCAATTTCATCATCTTCACGCTTTCCAGCATAAACATACATCACTTCAATATCTGTGACTTCAACTTCGTCATCATCATTATCGATGACCCCTAAATCTTCAAGATGCTCTAAGAAGTATTCTTCACTTGCTTTATAAATATCATTGTAGAAAGTATTTTTAATATAACTAGTAAAAGAAATCAAATTTCCTCCTAAAATCCAAACAATTCATCAATTGGACGCCATTCTGACATATTATCTTTCCATTCACCTTCGTTTAAATATCGAAGAGTCCCAGCGATATCACGAACAAAAGCTCCTTTTAAGCTATATTTAGCAAGGTACGCTTTTAATGATTCATATTTCAACGGTGCATACTCATCAACATTTTTATCTTCACCCTTGGTATTCTCTCCACCCTTGGTTTCAATGATGTAGGTGTCACCATTCTTCATTTTTACAATGTAATCAGGATAGAAATGATGAGAAGAACTTGCCGTATTATAAACCAATGAGAAGTATTCAGTTCCTTTATCACCATTCTTATAAATAAACTCAACTACATCCTTATGTTGCTCGATATAGTCCTCAAATAAGCGCTCTGCTTCGCTACCTTTGATAATCCTACTCTCATATCCATCATACACATTTGTTTCTACAATATTTTTTTCCAGATTAGGATTGTATAAATAACGTTCGTTCAGAGGTATATAAAAATCATTTTCTTTAATTTCTACAAGTCCCATACTGATTATTGGATAAATGTCTACTTTTCTAAATACTTCACGAAGTTCTCGCCAATTATTCAAAACAAAAGCTGTCCACTCGTTCGCTTCTAGCTTTAAGAGCTTATGTTTATTTGGTCTTTTATCATCCATAAAGAAGCGTCTTAATAGAGCTTCAACCTGACCCACTTTCAAATGAGTAACACGGTCAAGTTCATGATAAGCATGAAGCAAATCAAGTCGATTTGCATTATAATCTGCCTCAACTTTTCTTTCTCTATCTTGCAAACGCTCTGAATGTTTAAGTGTATCAAATCTCCCTTGTTTATAAGTGTTCACAATAGAACTACCAAATTGAATTCCTTGATTTTCTAGATTTTGCTTGTTCAATTCAACATCATCTGTCAAATTCCATTCTCGAACTAATCCTTGATAAAGATTTTCACGTACGAGCTTTTCATCCTGTCCTGCATGTAAATCAAGAGTTCTCTCACTGACTAATTGAAAATCTTTAGCAATATCCTTCCGTTCTAAAATAGGTGTTGGGATTCCTACTCCTTTTTGCCCAAATACCCCATTTAAAAAATCATTATCAAAGGTATAAATGTAGGAATTATCTAAAATATCTACTCCATAGTGACCTTTTAAAGGTTCGGGCATTCTACGGATACGACCAATCGTCTGAATGGTAAAAGTATCTCCCATTTTTTCACGTATCTTAATCAAGATTTTGGCGCGAGGAGCATCCCATCCAGTAGCGATAGCCTGTTTTATAATAAGATACTCAACCCCATTATCAAGCTCTTGAACATTGAGATAATTTCGCTTCTGGTCTGCCAACCAAATACCTAGTTTACCATCTTCGTACGTCTTATGTAACTTAGTTTGAATATAGTCTTCAATGCGACTGACTAATTCGGGTTCTGATTCAGATTTATCAGGTAATTGAACCAGCACTAATGGATTAATACCTGCAATGTTATTTTCAGTGTACCCTTGCACTATCTCTTTTCTTTTTAGTTCAGCACTCTCAAACAGTAATTCAAATTCTCTACTGATATCAGGATTTGCATCTATAAACTTTTCAATTCCTTCATTGACAACTACTGATTTTGTAATCAGTCCTGATTCAATGACTTCCTCTTCGGTAACTTCATAGAACTCTATTTCATCAGGATTCTTAGGGTCTTCAATAGTCGCTGAAACTCTCACTGTTTTAGAAGCTTTAAAACGTGAAATAATATCTCTTGCTTTATTAGTATCATTTCGATGCGCTTCGTCAATAATAAGAATAAAATGACGTCCCGATTCAAAAGCTTTTTCAATCTTGTCTTCAAGATTTTCTCTCTCACTGTCCGTCAACATAGCATTTTTGTTTTTACCTACAACCGATTCATAGTTAATAAAAGTTGCGGTATCTTTACCAAATCCTTGAAGAAGGGCATCAGCAAGAGACTGCTCCTTGATAGACGAAAAGCTTTTCGCTTTATCCTGACTTTGCTCTTCAAGTTCTCCCGCGCCAGGAGTAAACCATACAAAAGCAACGTTGTCATGGGTACTCGCGATATAAGTATTCATCCATTCAAGAAGTGTAATTGTCTTACCTGAACCTGTCGGCGACTTAATAACCATCACATCAACTCCATATTCAGGAGCTGTAAATCTCAAGAGTTTATCAACTAGATTTTGTTGGAAATTTTTTAATTCAATCATGACCACATGTCCTTTCCGAAGTAATAGTTTGGAATTTCTTGTTTCGTGATGTTCTTGTTTCGAAGGATTTGTTCTTGTTCAGCATCAAAGAAAATTTCTGGATGGAAAAATAGAGTAGAATTTTCCATAAAATCTGATTCATCCATATCATCCAATTGTTCTTCTGATAATATTACCTGCACTTTAGGATTTGAAATATCTACTCCAAACTCCAACTCGACAAGAGGTGTCACATAGTTGAGCAATTCATATTCAAGAGTGACATCAGGAAATTCTTCCTTGACAACAAAGCCTGTTTTAAAGTATTTGAGATTATGGGGAAGTTCTTCTTGGATATTCGCCAAACGCTTGTAAGTCACCTCTTCACAAATTTTGTTTTCATTATTCGTACAGAGAATATATTTACGATTGCCACCATCTTCCTTGTTCAACTGAGAAACTGCATGTCCTGTTGTTCCTGAACCTGCGAAGAAGTCTAAAACTTTACAATTTTTATCTTCATTTCTATCAAGAATCCAAGAAATTAAATTAGTATCTTTAGGATATGAAAACGGTGCATTCTCAACAATATTTTTTAACTGCTTTGCACCTTGTGTACTCGAGAATGTCTCAATCACTCCCATAGGTCGTTGGCTACGAGAAATAATATTTCCATCATTATCAGCATTTAAATATTGCTTTGTATATACAATCCATTCATTTTTGGAATTTTTCTTAATCTCTACAAAACCATTTTCAACTCCCCAATCAAATTTCTTTCTCGACCATCTCCAACATGCTTTTTTCCCATTATTATTGTCAGTTGGCATTACGTAACTTCCATCAGGCGTCTCAATTGGATAGTCCAATGATTCTGAGTACTGAATTGAACCCATGCCTAGTTTTTGCAAATAATACTTTCCTCTAGTTGATTCATATTCATCAGATTGCTTATATCTATCTTCGTTAGAAATTGGTACACCTTTGATAGTTACATCATCTATACCCTTAGCATATACAAGGATATATTCATGTTTTAACCTAAATAACTTACTATCCGAGCTTCCACCACCTTCTTTATTACTCCAAATAAGATTAGCTACAAAATTATACTCTCCAAAAACAGAGTCACATAACAACTTCAGTTGAGCTTGTTCATTGTTATCAATTGAAATAAAGATTAAACCTGAATTACTCATGAGTTCCCTAGCAAGCTCAAGTCGCTTACTCATAAAACTCAGCCATTTTGAATGAGAATAGCCATCATTTTTATCTACAATTTTATCATTATAAATAAAATCTTTATTCCCCGTATTATATGGTGGGTCAATATAGATGACATCAATTTTTCCTGCATGTGTCTTCTTCAAAAGGTGTAAACTATGAAGATTGTCTCCCTCTAGTAGAAAGTTATAATCTTCAGAGTCCGGATTCCCAACAATCTTTTTAGTTTCATCTTCAACGAAGACAGGAATTTTGCCCTTCATCTCCTCTTCAACCCACTCAGCATGTTCTTCCCAAATGAGACCATACTTCTTGGTATTAAGTAGACGGACAAGATTTTCTAACTTATCAACATCCTCACCTCGTCTATCCTCACGAGCCTGTTTTAGGAGTTCCTTAACATAAGCAATTGCTCCCTCTTTCTCATTCTTATGAGGACGCTCAATAAAGTTTTCACGCATTAGAAAACACCTCCTTTACATACAGAAGGTGCTTTTTTACATGCTGAAAAAAGGTAAAAACTACCTTGTTGCTTGTTGCTTGTTGCTTGTTGCTTGTTGCTTGTTGCTTGTTGCTTGTTGCTTGTTG
>NZ_JVJI01000030.1:0-36893 GCF_001072665.1 Streptococcus pseudopneumoniae
AGCAAGTGCTTCAGCGTCAACAAGTGCAGTAGCCTCAGCTTCAGCGTCAACGAGTACGGTAGCCTCAGCTTCAGCGTCAACGAGTACGGTAGCCTCAGCCTCAGCATCTACTAGCGCAGTAGCTTCAGCATCAGCGTCAACAAGCGCGGTAGCCTCAGCTTCAGCATCTACTAGTGCAGTAGCTTCAGCCTCAGCATCTACTAGTGCAGTAGCTTCAGCCTCAGCGTCAACAAGCGCGGTAGCAAGTGCTTCAGCATCTACTAGTGCAGTAGCAAGTGCTTCAGCATCTACTAGTGCAGTAGCAAGCGCCTCAGCATCGACAAGTGCAGTAGCTTCAGCTTCAGCGTCAACAAGTGCGGTGGCTTCAGCCTCAGCATCGACAAGTGCAGTGGCTTCAGCTTCAGCATCGACAAGTGCGGTGGCTTCAGCTTCAGCATCAACGAGTGCGGTGGCCTCAGCCTCAGCGTCAACAAGTGCAGTAGCCTCAGCTTCAGCATCGACAAGTGCGGTGGCCTCAGCCTCAGCCTCAACGAGTGCGGTGGCCTCAGCCTCAGCTTCAACTAGCGCAGTAGCTTCAGCGTCAGTTTCAGCCTCAGTGAGCACATCAGTTTCAAATTCAGCATCGACAAGTACTTCGATTTCTGTTTCAAATTCAGCAAACCATTCGAACTCACAAGTTGGAAATACTTCTGAATCAACAGGTAAATCTCAAAAAGAATTGCCAAATACAGGTACAGAAGCTTCCAAATCATCTGTACTCCTTGGAGCTTTGGCAGCTGTGACTGGTTTAGGTCTGTTTGCAAAACGCCGTAAACGTGATGATGAAGAGTAATCGGATTAAAAATACATAGAAAGTATTATTATTTCGATTTATGAAGAATCCCTTGGATGAAAAATCATCCAGGGGATTTTTTGCGTTTTAAAGGTTAAGAGAAACAGAAAAATAGCATAAAAAATGTTATAATAGTAAGAAAGGAGAACGATTACATGACTGAAAAAATTACGGTAATTGTACCAGTTTATAATGTTGAAAATTACCTAGAAAAATGTTTGGATAGTTTAATTAATCAAACTTATAAAAATCTTGAGATAATTGTAATCAATGATGGTTCTACAGATAATTCGGGTGAAATTTGTCAAGAGTATGCACAAAAAGATAATCGAATTGTCTATATTGAAAAAGAGAATGGTGGTTTATCAGATGCGAGAAATGTAGGTCTGGACAAGATGACTGGTTCCTATGTAACTTTCATTGATTCTGATGATTGGGTTGAATTAGATTATGTAGAAATCCTTTACAAAAAAATAATTGAGTATCAGGCAGATATTTCTGTTGGAAATTATTATTCTTACAATGAAGATGAGGAAACATATTATTTCCATATATATGGGGATTCCTACTATGAGAAAGTATATGACAATATTTCTATTTTTGAAAACTTATATGAATCTCAAGAAATGAAGAGTTTTGCTTTGATATCTGCTTGGGGCAAACTCTATAAAGCGAAATTGTTTGATTATCTCCGGTTTGATAAAGGTAAACTCGGCGAAGATGGTTATTTTAATCAAAAAATGTACTTATCTGTAAATAAAGTAGTTTATTTAAATAAAGGTTTGTACGCATATCGCCAGAGAAGTGGAAGTATTACAAACACTTGGACAGAAAAGTGGATGCATGCCTTGGTTGATGCTATGTCTGAACGTATCACTCTACTAGCTAATATGGGTTATCCTCTTGAGAAACACTTGGCAGTTTATCGGCAGATGTTAGAAGTCAGTCTCGCGAACGGTCAAGCTAGTGGTTTATCTGACACAGCAACGTATAAAGAGTTTGAAATGAAAAGAACTCTTTTGAATCAGTTATCAATACAGGAGCAAAAGGAAAAGAAAGCCATTGTCCTCGCAGCAAATTATGCTTATGTAGAGCAGGTGATAACTACAATTAAGTCTATTTGTTATCATAATCGTTCGATTCGGTTTTATCTGATTAATAGTGATTTTCCTAATGAATGGTTGAAACAATTAAATAAGCGCTTGGAAAAGTTTGATTCAGAAATTATCAATTGTCGGGTAACTTCTGAGCAAATTTCACGTTACAAAACAGATATCAGTTACACTGTTTTTCTGCGCTATTTTGTGGCTGATTTCGTGAAAGAAGACAAGGCTCTTTATTTAGACTGCGATTTAGTAGTAACAAAAAATCTAGATGACTTATTTGCTACAGATTTACAGGACTATCCTTTGGCTGCTATTCGAGATTTTGGAGGCAGAGCCTATTTTGGTCGAGAAATCTTTAATGCAGGTGTTCTCTTGATTAATAATGCTCTTTGGAAGCAAGAGAATATAACTCAAAAGTTGATTGATTTAACCAATGAATGGCATGATAAAGTGGATCAGGCTGATCAAAGTATTTTAAATATGCTTTTTGAAAATAAATGGCTAGAACTAGATTTTGATAATAATCATATTGTCATTCATGAACGTTTCGCAAACTATCGTTTTCCAAATGGTCAAGAATATCCAGGGATCATCCATTATTTATCAGAGAGAAAGCCTTGGCAGGTACATGCTGGACAAACCTATCGTGATGTTTGGTGGTATTACCATGATATGGAATGGACAGAGTTAGGAAAAAATCATCGTTTACATTCTCTTAAAAAATTGCATCTTTATCCTATTAAATTTCCGTTTTCTTGTTTGATTTATACAGCTTCAGATCAAATTGAGCAGTTGGAAACACTAATAGTGGCTTTACCAGAAGTGCAATTTAAGATTGCAGCAAGAGTAATAGTTAGTGAGAATCTTTCTAGATTTGTTGTGTATCCAAATGTCACTGTCTATTCTGGAACAGTATCTTTAGAGGAATTGGATAGAGAATTGGTAGAGACGAGTCAAGTACTTTTAGATATCAACTATGGTGAGAAGGAAGTAGAGATATTAGAGCAATTTATTTCCCAAAATAAACCAATTTTAGCCTTTGAAAATACAAAATCGTATGAAGCGAATCAAGAGATATATCAGATTGATCAAGTTTCAGAAATGATAGATAGAATAAGAGAGTTAAATAGATGAGGAAAAATACTGTGCGAGGCGATGCACTAATTTTAACTGTAAGTGATCAGATTGAACAATTAGAATATATTTTAGAAAACTTACCAGATATTTGTTTTCATATTGCAGCTCCTGTACACTTTTCTGAAAAGATAGGAGTATTGGAGTCAAAATACAATGTCCGTCTCGTGACAGTTACAACTGATCAGCAAATTGACTTTCTAGTGAATATGTGTGATTTCTTACTAGATATCAATCACTTTCAAGAAGTGGATGCTATTGTATCAAGGTTTGTACAGGCTGAGAAACCTGTCTTTGCATTTGACAATACAGTCCATGGAAATCAGGGGCAGGAAGTTTTTCTGTCAAGTACACCAGATAAATTGGTTTTTAGAGTGAGAGAGTATCTGAATGAAGTCAGAGTAGGCACCAATCATCAAGAAAAAATCATCCAAGATGGGACTTGGAATGTCTTTCAAATCGATGCTACGGCCAACTTCGTTATAGGAGATAATGTCATCTGTAGAAATTTTGAAAATTTCCATGTCTCTTCTGGTAAGGTAATACTGCATGATGGTGTCTTTATTAATAACTCTTGTAGTTTCAACTGTATGGAAAGAATTGAAATCGGTTCTGGAACTATGATGGGAGAGGGAGTTCGTTTTTACGACCATGATCATATCTACACAGCTGAGAAAATCGAAAAATGGCAGTGGACTACAGCACCAATTAGAGTTGGAAGAGATTGTTGGATAGGAAGTAATGTCACGATTTTAAAAGGAGTGACTATTGGGGATAATACCATTATAGGTGCAGGATGCTTAGTGCGTAAAGATATTCCGGCTAATAGTGTGGTTTATAATGATGGGAATCTTATTGTAAAAGAAAGAGGATAATTTGGAGCTATGGATATAAAAAAAGCGATTGTTTTAGGAGCAGATAATAATTATCGTGACAAGTTGGAAACGACTATTAAATCTATTTGTTATCATAATAAGGATTTGAAATTTTACATTTTTAACGAAGATATTCCCAAAGAGTGGTTCTGTCTCATGGAAAAGAAATTGGGGAAAATAAACTGTGAAATTTTAAATATAAGGATTGATTCAGAAAAAGTAAAACACTTTTCTACTCCTAATAAGCATATTAGATATATGACCTATTTTCGCTATTTTATTCCTGAAATTGTGGAAGAAAGTAGGGCTTTATACTTAGATTGTGATATGATCGTTCACAAAAGCTTGGATAAGTTATTTGAAATATCTTTTGATGGAAACTATATTCTCGCTGTTCGGGACTCATGGGATGTAAATTCTTTTAATGCAGGAATGATGGTTGTTAATGTTGACAAATGGGTGTCAGAAAATATTTGTCAGCAATTGCTAGATTTAACTCATGAAAAACACCAAGAAGTATATGGAGATCAAGGGGTTTTAAATTTATTATTTAAAGATAAATGGAAAGAGTTAACTCCCTATTTTGATTTTATGGTTGGGCTAGATGCAGAAATTTTTTATGAAAAAAGACCAGATTGGTTTTTACAGAAATGGGATGTGTCATATGAGCCGGCTATTATCCATTTTGAAGGAAAACATAAACCATGGAATCATTCGATAAAAACAAGATATCGAGAATTATGGTGGTTTTACAATGGTTTAGATTGGCAAACTATTTTATCAGAAAAGGATACAAAACCGACATCGTTTAGTGACATCGCAACAGTTAGTTTATTTCATACAGCTATCTTTACAGATACGCAAGAGTTGGAACATATAGAATATCTTGTAGAAAAACTTCCAAATGTCCATTTTCATATTTTTGCTCATAGTTATTTTGGATCGAGAGTATTTAATTTAGAAGTTTTTAAGAACGTATCACTTTATCCTAATTATACTTCATATCAATCTCAAGAAATTCTGAGTAAGTTAGATTTTTATTTAGATATTAATCATTATCAGGAAATAGATAACATTCTTTCAGTGGTTAAACAGTTATCAAAACCAATATTTGCATTTGAAAATACTAGCCATGATGCGAATAATCGAAGTCATATATTTTCTTCGGCAGAGCCGGAGAAAATGGTAGAGTCTATTAGACAATTCTTAGGAGAATAGTTGAATTGCTTATGAATGAATTAATTAGTATCATAGTTCCAATTTATAATGTTGAAAATTATTTGAGACAGTGTTTAGATAGTATTCAGAATCAGACTTATCAAAATTTTGAGTGTTTATTAATCAATGACGGTTCTCCAGATAATTCTGCTGATATTTGTAGAGAGTATCTTGAGAAGGATTCTCGGTTCAAATATTTTGAGAAAGAAAATGGTGGAGTATCATCAGCTAGAAATTTAGGTATTGAATGTTCGGGGGGGGACGTACATTACTTTTATTGATGCAGATGATTGGGTGGATTCTGACTATTTAGAAGTCCTTTACAATGCGCTTATAGATGAGAATGCAGACATATCAGTATCTACTTATAAAAGGTTTCATATGGCGGATAATTGCTGGTATATTCATTCTTTTCAGAGGGGATATGAAAAAAGAGTATTTACAAATCAAGAATTAATTGATGAATTTATAGATTTAGATACATTTGATTATTCCTATCGTTATGTATGTGGCAAATTAGTTCGCAAATGTCTGTTAGATAAGATCGCTTTTAACGAAATGACAACCCTTGGTGAAGATATGGAATTTTGGCTAAAATTATATCTTATTTCTAACAAAGTTGTGTTCGTTAATAGAGATAGCTATATATATCGTTTAGATAATGTTGACAGACATTTTGGGTTAGAAAAAATTCGTAGTGATATTCAACAGCGATTGAATTTTATCGCATTTCTTGCAGTTAGAGGTGTAAATGTATCAAAATATGTAAAAACTTGTTTATCTTTAATTACAAGTCAAGTTGCGAGACTAAAGGAGTCGCCTGAATATGATACATCTGAAACAATAAGGTGGCTTCATGAGGTTATGTTTTTACTAGAGGAGAAAAGCGAATCATAAAATGTTGGAAAATGAATTAATCAGCATTGTAATTCCAATTTACAATGTAGAAAATTATTTGAGACAATGCTTGGATAGTATTGTTGCTCAAACATATCAAAATTTCGAGTGTTTATTAATCAATGATGATTCACCTGATCATTCAGCGGATATTTGTAGAGAATATGTTTCTAAAGATTCTCGTTTTCGTTATTTTGAAAAGGAAAATGGTGGGGTGTCCTCTGCAAGAAATCTGGGAATTGAGCATTCTAAAGGAGAGTATATTACTTTTATTGATTCGGATGATTGGGTAGATTCTGATTATTTAGAAGTTTTATATACGACTCTTTTAGAAGAAGGAGCAGATATAGCTGTCTCGACATATAAAAAATTCAATATAAAAGATAATTGTTTCTACTTTCATATTTTTCAAAGAGGATATGATAAAAAGACATTTACAGGTCAAGAATTGATTGATAATTTGCAAGCATTGTCTTCTTTTGATCATTCTTATAGCTCTACCTGGGGGAAATTGGTTAAGAGTGTAAGAGTGGAAACTATTCGTTTCAATGAAGAAACAACTTTAGGAGAAGATATGGAATTTTGGTATAAATTATATCTAATTTCTGATAAAATTGTATATGTAAACAAAGATAATTACATTTATCGAACTAGTAGTGATGAATACAAACATTTTGAATTAGAAAAAATTAGGAGTGATATTCAACAACGATTGAATTTTATTGCATTTCTAACTGCTAGAAAGTTAGAAGTTAGTTCGTATGTAGATGACTGTATTGTGTATCTTCGCTATTTAGTTGACAAGATAAAATTCGAGGAATTGGAATTTACTCAAACTGCAAGATGGTTGCAAGAGGTACTATTTCTATTAGAAGGATAATATATCAGTCTGTAGGTCAAGAAAAAGTTTTTGTAGATGTTGAGAGGATTGTTTGAAATCACGAACTAGGAAAAAAGATATGATAGAAAGTGGAGAGAAATGAAGCTACATATTACCAATCTGTATGGGATGGCTCGAGAAAGTACAGCAACCATTGCTCAAAATGCTGTTCAAAAGATAGCTAGTCAACTAGGATTTAGAGAGTTAGGGATTTATTTTTACCATGCATCAGCTGAAACTGTAGAAGAGAGAAGTAGAAGATTAGACGGGATTCTAGCAAGTGTTTCAATGGGAGATGTGGTCATTTTTCAAACACCTACTTGGAATGGTCTAGAGTTTGAAAGAGAATTTTTAAGTAAGTTGAAACTTCTCAATGTGAAAATCATAGTATTTGTTCATGATGTGATTCCTCTGATGTTTAAAGCAAATGAATTTCTGATGCAGGATTATATCAATCTTTACAACATGGCAGATAGCATCATCTTACCATCAGAAGCTATGAAAGATAAACTACTTCAACAAGGATTGAATGTTAAAAAAATCATTTTTCAAAGAATGTGGGATCATCCTCATGATTTGGACTTACATGAACCTATATTTAAAAAAGAAATTTATTTTGCAGGAAATTTAAGTCGTTTCCCAGAATTAAAAACTTGGGAAGGTACAATTCCGCTAACAGTATTTACAAATGAAGAACCCTTTCCTTTATCGAATCAAGTTTATATTGCGGGTTGGAAGACGGATGAAGAAATGCTTTTAGAGTTATCGAAGGGCGGATTTGGCTTAGTGTGGAGTACCCATCAGAACGAGGATCAAAATCTTGACTATTATAGTATGAATTTATCCTATAAGTTAAGTACTTATTTAGCTGCAGGTATTCCAGTTATTATTCCTTCTACCTTATCGAACTCTGCCTTTATCGTAGAGCAAGGATTAGGTTTGGTGGCAGATAGCCTGGAAGAAGTAAATGCTCTAGTGGAGCAATTGTCCGAAGAGACCTACATTGAGATGTGTCGCAGGGTACAATATTTTTCATTCTTACTCAGCCAAGGATTCTTTGCGAAACAGTTTTTATTAAAGGCTGTTTTCGAGTTAGGTATCCAAAAAGGGTCAGAAGAGCAAAGATTACAACTATTGACAGTTACAAATAGTCAAGATTTGGAACAAATTGAATATCTAGTAGAACAGCTTCCTGAGTGTGATTTTAGCATTGCTGCTAGAACTGTGATGGGACCACGTTTAACCGATTTAGCTGAGAAAGAAAATGTCTATCTATATCCTGCTTCGGATTCAGAACAAATTGAGAAAATACTGGATAAAGCTGATCTATATTTGGATATTAACTATGGTGGGGAAGTAGATGGTATATTTAATGGCTTATTAGAAAAAAATATTCCTTGTTTTGCTTTTTATAAAACACAAAATGGAGAAAGAGGGCAATATCTATTTTCTATAAAAAATGTTGATGCTATGGTAGCTGCAATTAGGAATTATGCTGAAACAAAACAATTGCCCAAGAAGCCATTTGATTTTGAGGTGCAGACCATAGATGAAACGCTTGATTATATTCTGGAGCATCAATCTTCAATCGCTCGATTTGGTGATGGCGAGGCTGCAATCATGCTAGGCCAATCTATTAATTATCAGAAATATGACCCTAAACTTGCAGAAGAATTGAAATTTATTTTTAATCAAGAAAGTAATCCTACATTAATTATTGGTTTACAAGAAGGATTGAAAAATCGTTTTTCTTTTGTTCCAGATGCTTTGGCCTTTTGGAGACAATATTTAGAGGATTATGAGGAATTTTACCTAGAGTATTGTAAAAATTCTTGGTACGGCTCAACTTTTATTTCCAGACCTTATATTGATTTTTTAGATAAATCAAAAGCTAAATCTCAATTTGAAAAGTTGAAAAAACTATGGGAAGGAAGAGATATCCTTATCGTAGAAGGCTATGCTTCTAGATCTGGGGTAGGAAATGATTTGTTTGATGGAGCTAAGAGCATTAAGCGAATTATTTGCCCGTCTCGACATGCCTATGATAAGAAAAATGAGATAATGGAAGCAATAATGAACCATGCTGATGGACGTTTAGTTTTGTTAATGCTAGGTCCTACAGCTAAGGTTTTAGCCTATGAACTTGCTATCAAGGGTATGCAGGCCATTGATATCGGACATGTAGATTCTGAGTATGAGTGGATGCAGATGGGGGCTGAAAATAAGGTTTTATTACACAACAAGCATACTGCAGAGTTTAATCTAGATACAGAAATAGAATTAGCAGATGATGAAGCATATTTGAGTCAAGTTGTTGTAGACTTGAGTGCAGAATAGTATTGGATATGGAATTTCGGAGGAGAGATGACATCAGAAAGACTTGCAGTCGTTTTGATTGCTAATCAAGCTTATACAGAACAATTGGCTGTGACCATGAAATCTATCATGTATCATAATAAATCCGTTGATTTTTATATTATTAATCAAGGAATTATGATAGACTGGTTTAGAAAAGTTAGACGTGTCGCAAAAATTTTAGGAGGAGCTGTCTACAGTATTCCGTTTGATACGGAAAAAATATCTTGTAAATTGGGAATTCCAAACCACAGCAGTCTAATTGCTTATGTCAAATATTTTATAGCAGATTTAGTGGATAGAGAGAAGGTTCTCTATATTGATAGTGATACTGTCATAAATGGTGATTTAAAGTCTATTTTTTCAATAGAATTAAGTGGTTTTCCAGTTGCTGCTGTAAAGGATATAGATGGCAGTTTTAATACAGGTGTTTTGCTTATAGATATTGCTAAATGGAGAGAATTAAGCATTTCGGAACAATGTCTAGAGATTTGTTCAAATAGGAAAAAAGAACAATTAGATCTAGAAGATTTTAAGAATTCTCAGTCGATTTTTAATCAGGTGTTTCAAGACAGTTGTTTGGAATTAGATAAAAGTTACAATGTTCAGGTGGGATATGATTTGATTGCTTTTTATAATAATTGGCAGGAACATTTTAATCTAGAATATAATCCGCTTGTTATTCATTATACAACGAATAGAAAGCCGTGGAATAGTTCTGTCTCCTATAGATTTCGTGAAAAATGGTGGGATTTCTATCATCTTGACTTTCAACAGTTGCTAGCCCATCATCTGGATAATTTTAGTTTTGTAAAGGACAAGAAACAAGGCCTTGATTTCTTTACTTTTACAACAACAGAGAGCTTTGAAGGCATTGAACATTTAGCAACAACATTTCCAGAACATCGCTTTCATATCGCGGCTTATACTGCTGTAGGTCCATATTTAAATTCATTGGGACAGTTTGATAATATTTATCTGCATCCAGAGTGTACCAATGCTACTTTGGAGAACTTATTCAAGGATGTAGATGCTTATTTGAATATTAATTATGGGGACGTAGATGAAACCATTTTAAGAAGCATGGAACAGCTCAAGAAACCCATTTTTTCATTTTATGCAACTCACAAAGGAAAGGTAGACCAGTATTTATTTCTAAGAAAAGAAATTGAGAAAATGGAAGATGCTATTCGCTTATTTTCTGAAATTGGGGCAGAGAGATTTAGTCAGGCTTTTAAACAGGAAGAATTGTTTGATATTACAGTCATGTCGATTGATGAGACCTTAGATGAGCTTTTAGCAACGGATAAATCCTTGGTTCGATTTGGAGATGGTGAGTTTAGTTTGATAAACGGCAATAGTATCGCATATCAGGAGTATCAAGAGGACTTAGCTCAAGAAATGAGAGAAATTTTGATAAATGCAGATAAGGAAGATAATGTACTTGTGTGCTTACCAGAAATTTTTGGAATTTTTAAGGGAAATTTTCTCCAAAATAAAGATTCAGAAAATTTTTGGAAAAATGAGTTAGATTATCATGGAAGGTTTTTCCAAGATATTTGCAAGGCAAAGAGATATGGTTCAGCTTGGATTTCAAGACCGTATATTAATAGCGAAGATAAAAGCAAGGTGGCTACTCATTTTGAAAAAATAAAAGAATTTTTTGCAGGCAAGGATATACTTATTGTAGAGGGAGCGACTACACGAGCAGGAGTTGGTAATGATTTATTTAACAATGTTCGCTCTATAAAACGTATTATTTGTCCTTCCCACCATGCTTTTTCAAAGGTGGATGTTATTCAACAAACCGTTTTAAATCACGCGGCGGGACGACTAATTTTACTGATGCTTGGTCCAACAGCCAAAATATTGGCTTATCGGTTGTCTAGATTAGGGTATCGTGCCTTAGACCTTGGCCATATTGATTCTGAATATGAGTGGATGCAAATGGGAGCAGAGACAAAGGTACAGTTAAAACATAAGCATACAGCAGAATTTAATTTTGACCAAGGGATTGAATTTATAGAGGATGAAAACTATAACAATCAAATTGTTGCAGATTTGACTAAGTAGAGAGGTATAAATATATGGATGTTCCATTGATTTCGATTATTATTCCTGTATATAATGTAGAGGAATACATTGAACATTGTATTAAAAATATTTTGTTACAGACATATACGAATATAGAGGTTATCATTGTCAACGATGGTAGTCTTGATGATAGTATCACTATTGCAAAGAAATTGACAGAAGATGACTCTCGTTTTATCTTTCTTGATAAGGAAAATGGTGGACAATCGGATGCTCGAAATGCAGGATTAGATATTGCGACGGGTGATTATATCTTTTTCTGTGATCCAGATGACTTTATGTTTGAGAAGAGTATTGAAAATCTGTATTATGCAAGTCAACTAACTGAAGCAGATATTGTCGTAGGATCATTTTGTCGTTTTGAAGAAGGTATGTTTTATTTTTATCCAAAACCAAAAGAAGACGAACTACTGTTTCCGCTCAGTGCGAGAGATGCTATACAAGGTATGGATAGCATGGAGGATTATACCCTCCTCCGCTATTCTGCAGTTTGGGGAAAATTATTCAAAAAGCATTTATTTGATGAAATTCGCTTTCCTAAGGGGAAATATGCAGAAGACCAGTTCATTATGTGGAAACTCTATCTAGCAAGTGAAAAGATGACTCGGTATGATTCAGATATTTATGCCTACAGAATCAATTTTAAAGGACTGACTCAGAACTATAACTTATCTCATTTAGATTTTATAGATGCGATTGAAGAACGTATTGAAACCTTGCTAGAGATGCCTGAGTTAGAATATCCGATGGAATTAGCCTTTAATCAGTATAAATTTGCTTTAAAGAGAAATTTATCCATGTTAGAGGGAACAGAATTTGTCCAAGAAGAAGCAATGGTGCGCGAAAAATTGGAACATGCTGAGAATGGGGACTACCTATTTTTAGAAAATAAAAGAGAGTGAGTGATGGAAAATCAATTAATCAGTGTTATCGTGCCGGTTTACAATGTCGAAGAGTATCTCAAACAATGCTTAGATAGCATTCTAGAGCAGACCTTTAGCAATTATGAAGTTATTCTTGTAAATGATGGTTCGACAGATAGCTCAGGCCTAATTTGTCAAGAATACGCCGAAAAAGATGCACGTATTCGTTATTTTGAAAAAGAAAATGGAGGTCTTTCGGATGCTCGAAATTATGGAATTGAACAGGCGCAAGGAGAATATCTTACCTTTGTTGATTCAGATGATTTTTTAGACACATCACATCTGACTATTCTTTATAATGCATTAGTAAACAATGATGCAGACATCTCTATCACAAACTATGCTAATTATCAAACCTCCACTGCGACTTTCTATCTTCATACATTCGGAGAATATTATGAAAAAACCTATACTTCAGAAGAATTGATTGATGATTTATCATTTCTTGAAAGAAATGATTTATCTTTTTCTACCATCTGGGGTAGCTTATATAAGAAAAGTGTATTTTCATTTTTACGCTTTCCCAAAGGTGTAATAGGTGAGGATGTTGCATTAATCTATAAAATGTATACTCAAGTAGATAAGATTGTATATGTTCATAAAGATACTTATATTTATAGAGAAAATGACTCTGGAATATCAAAGAGTAAAATATATCCACTTGTCACAGCGCAGTTAAATCATGTAGCAGAGCGCCTAGCTCTTTTAGCTATTATGGGATATGATGTGACGAAGCATTTTGATCGCTATAGAACATTTTTAGAAATTACTGAATACAATATGAGAATGGTATGGGGCATGGAAGATACAGAAACATATCGTCATATTAAGGAAAATTTACAACTTATCTCTTCTAACAAGAGTTAAGGAAGCAAAGGAAGTGTAATGTTAGAAACAATCAGCATCATTATTCCTATTTATAATGTGGAATCCTATCTCAGAAAATGCTTAGATAGTATAATAGAACAATCTTTTCCTTATTTTGAATTGCTTTTAATAAATGATGGCTCTACTGATGCTTCAGCTCAGATTTGTCAAGAGTATGTCGAAAAAGACGACAGAATTCGTTATTTTGAAAAAGAAAATAGTGGAGTTTCCTCAGCTCGTAATTTTGGAATTAAACATTCGAGGGGTAAGTACATTACATTTATTGATTCGGATGATTGGATTGAACCAAATTATTTAGAGATTTTATACAAAACAATGAAAGAGCAAGAGGGGGATATCGTGGTTACAAATTATTACACGTTTCGTGAAGAGGATGCAATGTTTTTATTTCATGTCGCTGAAACAAATGAACCTCTTGTATTTCAACCCAATGATTCCTTTTTTAACTATATGTTTTCAACCTTTGGTACAGATATAGCTTGGGGGAGCTCTTGGAGTAAATTATTTAAAAAATCTCTGTTTGACCGCCTTTATTTTTCCGAAGACATATCTTGGGCAGAAGATTTTGATTTAATGTATAAATTATTTTTGATTTCTGAACGTATTATCTATCTTCATAAAGCCCCATATTGTTATCGTGACCGTGGAGATAGTGCTTCTAAAGCACCAGGGGAGGAACCTATTTGTCAAAGTTTAGAAGTTTCAGAAGGTCGTTTACTTACCCTTGCTTTGGCAGGAATTGATTTGACGGAAGCTAGAAAACATCATATCGGTTTATTACAGTGGATGAAGTATAATATGGGAACGGTATGGGATATGTCTGATACGACCACCTATAAAAAAATAGAGGACCAATTGTGGTTGCTAAATTTAGATAAATAAGAATAAAAGTATGTAGACAAGTATTGAGAATTTTAAAGAGAAGTAGTACGAAAGTGAGGCATCTATTGAAAACAGAAATGATATCAATCATTGTACCAATCTATAATGCAGAGAACTATCTGAAATCATGTTTGGATAGTGTATTGTCGCAAACCTTTAAGGATTTTGAAGTTTTGATGGTGAATGATGGATCGACAGATAGTTCAGCAACCATCTGTCAAACTTATGCAGAACATGATAGTCGTTTCCGATATTTTGAAAAGGAAAATGGAGGCTTATCTGATGCGAGAAACTATGGACTGGATAGGGCGCAGGGAGCCTATATTACCTTTCTAGATGCAGATGATTTTCTCTTTGAAAACTATCTAGAAAAATTATATCAAGCGAGCCTCCTTAGTGATTCTGATATCTTAATTGGCGGTTATTGCCGCTTTGATGGCTCTGATTTCTATTTTTACAATGATCATTTTAAGAGTGAATCTTTGATTTCTTTCACATCAGCGCAAGCGATTCAAGTATTAGATTCTATGCTGGATGTTCCATTTTTGACTTTTTCTACTGCTTGGGGAAAACTATTTAAGCGAAATTTGTTCGATGAGCTTCGTTTTCCATATGGAAAATATGCTGAGGATCAATTTTTAATTTGGAAACTCTATCTGAAAGCTGATAAAATTTATTTGTTTAATAGTGCTTCCTATGTTTATCGTATGAATCCTTCAGGCTTGTCAAGTGTTTTTTCTCTCAAGCATTTAGATTATATAGATGCGCTTGAAGAACGGATAAGAGAAACAAAGGATTTAGAAGGGATAGATATTCAGCATTCCCTTAACATGTATGACTATGTCTTACAGAGAATGTTGGGACAGTTGGAAGAACATCAATTTTTAGAGGAAGCAGATAAAGTACGTGAAAAGTTAGAGTTAGAAAAACGCAAAGAGTACCCCTTTTTACTAGAGCAAAAAAAAGATTTAATCAGTATTATCGTTCCCATCTATAATGTTGAAAAGTATCTTCGAATGTGCTTGGATAGTATTGAAAATCAAACCTATTCAAATATCGAAGTTCTATTAATAAATGATGGTTCGCCAGATTCATCTGGAGAGATCTGTCAAGAATATGTTGCTAGAGATAGCAGATTTCACTATTTTGAAAAGGAAAACGGAGGCTTATCTGATGCACGAAATTATGGAATTGAAAAATCAAATGGAAAGTATCTAACCTTTGTAGATTCGGATGATTGGTTAAGTTTAACCTATGTGGAAGATTTACATCGAGCAGCTATTAGACATAGTGCAGATACTGTTGTGGCACACTTTACAATCTATAATGAGAGTGACAGATTGTATCATGTTCATATTTGGGATGAGTACTATGAGAGAACATATAAAGGAGAGGAACTTGTATTAAAACTCCCATCATTAGAATTAGATGGTTATGTATATGTAACCAGTTGGGGAAAATTATTCCACAAGAAGTTGTTTACGAATATTCGATTTCCTAAAGGAAAGGTGATAGAAGATTCCCGAACAAATTATAAATTATTTTTTAAATCAGAAAAAATTGTTTATATTCATAAAGAAATCTACTTCCATAGGGAAGGGATAGAGAGTATTGGAAGTAGTATAAATGAAAAGCTGTTAACCGATGTTTTAGAATGCTTGTTAGAAAGATTAGCAATTTATACTATAAAGGGCTGGAATTATGCGGAGGAAAAGGATAATGTTTTAGGGTGTTTGAGATGGAGATATGAACAGGCTAAAGAAGAAGGATTACAGGATACAGAAATTTTTAGGAGATATACAGAAATATTAGACCTTATAGATAATAATTAAAAATCAAGGGTGTTCAATGAGCTAATAGTGAATAAAAAAATAATCTATTTTATTCACTAACGTAGTATTCTTTCATTAGTACCTTAGGGAGTTATAAGCAGATTTTTTCTGCTTTTTTTGTTATAATAGCAATAGTATTTCTGTAAAAATATATTCTTTATATATGCTATTAGAACAGAGTTCTTCATCGATTTGAGAACATTTTCTATGTAAAAGATGCATGGCTTTTTTGATTATCATAAACTGTTATTTTTTAATACTGAAATAAACAAGATAAAAATGTTAAATAGTATTTTTAAAAGTATCAGAATATAAAATGAATTTTACAAAAACAAAGAATTAGGAGATTGAGAGGATAAGTTTTGAAAAACTTTTTTTCGTCTGTTGTATTAAAAAAAGGATTTATGACGATTTTTTTTATTCTTATTTATATTGTAGGAAGCAGACTAACATTACCTTTTGTTGACCTAAATAGTAAAGATTTTTTAGGAGGTTCAACAGCCTATCTAGCCTTCTCAGCCGCCCTTACAGGTGGGAACCTAAGAAGTTTATCGCTTTTTTCTATAGGATTATCACCTTGGATGTCCGCGATGATTTTATGGCAGATGTTTTCTTTTTCGAAAAAGTTAGGCTTGAATTCTACAGCGATTGAAATTCAAGATCGTCGAAAAATGTATCTGACCTTGCTGATTGCTGTTATTCAATCTTTGGCAATTTCTCTAAGTTTACCGATACAAGCATCCTATTCTTCGGTCTTGGTTATACTTATAAATACCTTATTACTAATAGCGGGGACCTTTTTTCTGGTGTGGTTGTCAGATTTGAATGCCAGTATGGGGGTAGGGGGATCAATTGTCATTCTCTTATCTAGTATTATCATCAATATTCCCCAGGATGTTATTGAAACTTTTAAACTGGTTCATATCCCAACAGGGATTGTTGTCTTGCTTATTTTTATGACCATTATATTTTCTTACTTGCTTTCCATTATGTATCGTGCGCGTTATCTAGTGCCAGTCAATAAGATAGGACTTCACAATCGTTTTAAACGCTATTCTTATCTCGAAATCATGTTGAATCCTGCAGGTGGGATGCCTTATATGTATGTGATGAGTTTTCTTAGTGTACCAACTTATCTATTCATCTTATTAGGCTTTCTTTTCCCCGACGCTTCAGGACTGACGAGATTATCTAAGGAATTTATGATTGGAAAACCTTTGTGGGTCTATGTTTATATTTCGGTCTTATTTTTATTTAGTATCATTTTTGCATTTGTGACAATGAATGGTGAAGAGATTGCAGATCGCATGAAAAAATCTGGAGAATACATTTATGGAATTTATCCAGGCGAGGACACTAGTCGATTTATTAATCGATTGGTCCTTCGTTTCTCAGTCATAGGTGGTCTCTTTAATGTGATTATGGCAGGTGGTCCCATGCTTTTTGTTTTGTATGATGAAAAGTTATTACGATTGGCAATGATTCCAGGCTTGTTCTTGATGTTTGGGGGCATGATTTTTACGATTAGAGACGAGTTCAAGGCTTTAAGGTTAAATGAAACCTATAAACCCTTGATTTAGGAGACTTTTATGTATTATTTTATTCCAGCTTGGTATGGTTCAGAAAGAACATGGCATGCAACTATCACTCCATGGTACTTTTCTCATTTTCGTTTTGAATTTGATGATACTTTTCATCAGATTCGACTCCTGCAAAGGCAAGATATAGATTCTCGACTATTAGTATTAGCTTACCAGCCTCATCTACGTTATTTTTTACATAGACATGGGGTGTTAGAAACGGATACTTATTCCGTTTTTGATGTTATGCAAGATTTTCATAATCCCCATACCCAAGTTTTAAGCATTCGAGATATTGAGTGGGATAATGACTGTGAATTTATTTATAGTCCCTTTACGATTATCGTTCAAAAAAATGGGAAGAAATTTGCTAAGGTTGAACATGGGGTTGAAGGTTTCATCAGTGATATACAGTATTTTGAACCGAATGGTCAAATACATATGCACTATATCATGGATGATCGTGGATTTGTATCGAGCGTTATCTTTTTTGAAGATGGGCAAGCGGCCTATCAAGAATATTTGAATCCCAAGGGAGTGTGGCAATTTAGAGAGCGTTTAAAAGAAGGCGGGCGGGTAGAAGTCAATCCAATTTTTGGTTATCGCTTTAAAGCGATCATCTATCAAGACATGGGAGATTTGGTGACAGAATTTTTTGAGAATTATCTGCAAAAATATGTGAAGGATCAGGATATTTTTATGCTTCCTTCTCATCCTCACCATGACCAGCTAGTATTAGACCGTTTACCTAGTGCCAATCCTAAACTGTTGAGTCTTTTCATTGGGCGTAATCCTCAAGACACCTTTAGAGATTTAGATTCAACTTTTGAAAAATCAGATTTGATTTTGGTGGATAGAGAGGATAGTTTACGATTGTTGCAGGAGTTGTATCCTGAACGAATGCATCAATTTTATCATTTATCATCATTTGACACCCGATTACGATTGGGGAGAAGTCAAACTAAGAAAGAATCCATCATATATTATCAACTGGATTTTGAGCAGGGAATTGATAATCAAGCTCTACTTCAAGTCTTGGCCTTTGTCGCTGAAAATAAAGATACTGAGGTGATTTTTGGAGCCTTTGCTGCTAGTCAGGAGCAAATGAATGAGGTTGAAAGGATTGTTGAGTCTTTCATCCAAGAAAACATTCAATTCGAAAGTCTGGGAAAGGCACTTGATTATGGTGATGCAGAAAATCCTCTGGAAGAAAATCAACACCAGAACTTACGCATACAGTTTGTCAATTTGAATGATGAGTTAGATTTGATAAAAACACTAGAATTTGTCCGTTTGATTGTGGATTTAAATAGACAGCCTCATCTCTACACACAGATAGCTGGTATTAGTGCAGGAATTCCTCAAATCAATCTAGTTGAAACCGTCTATGTTGAACATTTAAAAAATGGTTATTTGCTGACAGATGTGACAGAATTTTCTAAGGCTGCACATTATTACACAGATAGGTTGAAAGAGTGGAATGAGTCCTTGATTTATTCGATTGATAAGATTAAGGAGCACACAGGACAACAATTTCTTGAAAAATTAGAGAAATGGATAGAGGGGGCTCGACATGTCAAAAGGTCTTAAAATTTTACAAATAGGACTTGATAACTGGTCTCATCAATATGAAATCCCAGAAAATATGGACTGGTATTTTGTTTGCCCTCGGTCTTCTAAGGCATTGCGCAAAATGATCGAGATAGATACTATCAGTCGTTTTCAAGCTGTTTTGATTGAAGATGGGAACTCTTTAACAGATGTCCTTGAGTTTACCAATTTTTTCGAACCTCATGGTCTTTTTTATAATCAGGATTTTAAGACGACAGATCCCCTTCTTTTAGATATATTAAAAAAACAATGTGCACAGCCCGTAGATTTTTCGGATCCGCAGGCTTTATTGCAGGACCTATCCACTTCTCTTTTTAGTGGGGGATATGGGGATAAACTATTTCCGTCAAATATTCAAATTCATTCTTCTTTTGAAGGCTCTATATCTTATCAAGGATTGGAGCATGTAATGATAGAAGGTGATTTTGGAACGAACTTTCATCAATTGGCCTGTTGGTCTCATAATTTTATGGTTTATAAAAATTTGCCTATAGAATTATGGCTAGAGTATGAAAAACAGGGGAATTGTGAGTTTAGGTTTATAGTCCGAAAGATAATTGAAGGGAATATAGACCATTTTTTTGAAGAAGAAGTTTATACTGAAGCAGATTTGGAAAAAGCTATCGTTATAGATAGTATAGATACTAATTTTTTACTATTTTTATCTGTTGAAGCAAGAGGTCATGGAACTATCAAACTGGGTAATCTTCACCAACGTTGGAGTCGAAAACAATTTGGTAAGTTTGTACTTGGTGGGAATATCCTACATGATTCCAAGCGTGATGAAATAAACTATTTCTTCCATCCGGGTGATTTTAAACCGCCTTTAGCTGTCTATTTTTCAGGTTATCGACCTGCAGAAGGATTCGAGGGCTACTTTATGATGAAAACCCTAGGATGTCCCTTCATTTTATTTTCTGATCCACGTTTAGAAGGGGGAGCTTTTTATCTAGGAACAGATGAGCTAGAGGGAAAGGTCAAAGAGACGATAGCTCATTATCTTGATTATTTAGGCTTTGATCGAAAGGATTTGATTTTATCAGGTCTTTCTATGGGAACGTTTCCGGCTCTCTATTATGGTGCTTCTTTTGAACCTCATGCCATCATAGTCGGTAAGCCCTTGGCTAATTTAGGAACCATAGCTAGCCGTGGACGTTTGGACGCACCGGGTGTCTCTAACTTGGCTTTTGATTGTTTAATTCACCATACAGGTGGGAGAAGTTCGCAAGATATGACGGAGTTGGATCAGCGTTTTTGGAAAATATTTAAACAAGCAAATTTTTCAAAGACAACCTTTGGTTTGTCCTATATGAAAGATGAAGAAATGGATCCTCAGGCTTATGAGAATCTAGTTACTTATTTATGTAATACAGGTGCCAAGATTTTATCTAAAGGAACTGCTGGACGACACAATGATGATACAGATACCAATATTGCTTGGTTTCTTCACTTTTATCGAATGGTACTAGCAAGTGATTTTGGAAGGGAGAAAGAATGATTATTACACAGAGACAGTCTATTCATTGGGGAGAAGTTGGCGGGACTTATATGTACGGATCAACTGTATCTTGTTTTCCTGATAAAAGTGTCCGTCTTTATAATCCTCTATTGCCATCTGGTGAAATTCTCAAGACTTGGTTTTCTAGTGTCAATTACCAGGCTGCTCGGACTCAGCCCCAGCTTCCCTTACTAAAAAGAAATCAGGAGTATCAACTATCACTGGTTTTTGATTGTCAGCCTGAAAATGGGGTTTATACAAAGATAACTTTTTTTGACCGCTATGGTGATATTTTAGAAGAAAAGGTAGAAAAAGTGAAAGATTTCATATTTACTTATCCAGAGGATAGTTATACTTATCAAGTTTCTCTTTTAAGTGCTGGTTTTGAATCCTTAACTTTTTATCATTTTTCTATCAAGGAGATTAGAAGTGTTTAGACGTTTAGGTCAAGATTTCCAGCTTAGGAAAGTGAAAAAAATTTTAAAGAGGATCAATGGCTTAAAAGGCAAGATGTCCTCTCTTTCGGATCAAGAATTGGTCGCTAAAACAGTGGAGTTTCGTCAGCGTCTTTCCAAGGGAGAAAGTCTAGATGATCTTTTAGTAGAAGCTTTTGCTGTGGTGCGTGAAGCGGACAAACGGATTTTAGGGATGTTCCCCTATGATGTTCAGGTCATGGGAGCTATTATCATGCACTACGGAAATGTTGCTGAGATGAACACTGGTGAAGGGAAAACCCTAACAGCCACCATGCCGGTCTATTTGAACGCTCTTTCAGGAGAAGGTGTGATGGTTGTTACGCCAAATGAGTATTTATCAAAACGTGATGCAGAGGAAATGGGACAAGTTTATCGTTTCCTAGGCTTGACCATTGGGGTACCATTTACAGGGGATCCAAAGAAGGAAATGAAAGCTGAAGAAAAGAAACGTATCTATGCTTTGGATATCATTTACACAACCAATAGTAATTTAGGTTTTGATTACCTAAATGATAATCTGGCTTCGAATGAAGAAGGTAAGTTTTTGCGACCTTTTAACTATGTCATCATTGATGAAATTGATGATATCTTGCTTGATAGTGCACAAACTCCTTTGATTATTGCGGGTTCTCCCCGTGTTCAGTCTAATTACTATGGGATCATTGATACACTGGTGACAACGCTGGTCGAGGGAGAAGATTATATTTTCAAAGAGGAGAAGGAGGAGGTCTGGCTTACTACTAAGGGGGCCAAGTCTGCTGAAAGTTTCCTAGGAATTGACAACTTATATAAGGAAGAACATGCGTCCTTTGCTCGTCATTTAGTTTATGCGATTCGAGCCCATAAACTTTATACTAAAGACAAGGACTATATCATTCGTGGAAATGAGATGGTATTGGTGGATAAGGGGACTGGCCGTTTAATGGAAATGACCAAACTACAGGGAGGTCTTCATCAGGCCATTGAAGCCAAAGAACATGTGAAGTTGTCTCCTGAAACGAGAGCCATGGCTTCCATCACCTATCAGAGTCTCTTTAAGATGTTTAAAAAAGTATCTGGGATGACGGGGACAGGAAAGGTAGCAGAAAAAGAATTTCTTGAGACTTATAATATGGCCGTTATTCGGATTCCAACCAATCGTCCTAAGCAACGAATTGATTATCCCGATAATCTCTATGTGACTTTACCAGAGAAAGTTTATGCGTCTTTGGAATACATCAAAGAGTATCATGCTAAGGAGAATCCCTTACTGGTTTTTGTAGGTTCAGTTGAAATGTCTCAGCTTTATTCATCGCTCTTGCTTCGTGAGGGAATAGCTCATAATGTCCTCAATGCTAATAATGCTGCGCGTGAGGCCCAAATTATCGCAGAATCAGGCCAGATGGGGGCCGTAACAGTTGCAACATCTATGGCAGGACGCGGTACCGATATCAAACTTGGTAAGGGAGTCGCTGAACTTGGTGGCTTGATTGTCATTGGAACAGAGCGGATGGAAAGTCAGCGGATCGACCTTCAAATCCGTGGCCGCTCTGGTCGTCAAGGAGATCCAGGTATGAGTAAGTTTTTTGTATCACTGGAAGATGATGTTATCAAGAAATTTGCTCCATCTTGGGTTCATAAGAAGTATAAAGATTATCAAGTTCAAGATATGACGCAACCAGAAATTCTCAAAGGTCGTAAGTATCGTAACCTGGTCGAAAGGGCTCAGCATGCCAGTGATAGTGCTGGACGTTCGGCACGCCGTCAGACTCTAGAATATGCTGAAAGTATGAATATTCAACGGGATATGATTTACAAGGAACGCAATCGTCTAATAGATGGTTCTCGTGACTTAGAAGATGTAGTTTTGGATATCATCGAGAGATATACAGAAGCGGTAGCGGCTGAACACTATGCCAGTCGTGAATTACTGTTTCACTTTATTGTTACCAATATCAGTTTCCATGTAAAGGAGATTCCAGATAATCTAGACCTATCTAATCAGAAACAAGTCCGCAACTTTATTCAACAAGTTGTGAATAGAGAACTCTCTGAAAAGAAGGAATTACTGGAGAAACACGACTTGTATGAACAGTTTTTACGACTCTCCATGCTCAAGGCTATTGATGACAACTGGGTAGAGCAGGTAGACTATCTACAACAGTTATCTATGGCTATAGGTGGTCAGTCTGCTAGTCAGAAAAACCCGATTGTAGAGTATTATCAAGAAGCCTACGCGGGATTTGAAGCTATGAAAGAACAAATCCGTGCGGATATGGTTCGTAATCTCCTGATGGGCTTGGTTGAAGTCACTTCTAAGGGTGAGATTATGACTCATTTTCCATAAGAGGAGAAAATATGACAATTTATAATATAAATTTAGGACTTGGATGGGCTAGTAGCGGTGTTGAATACGCCCAAGCATACCGTGCTGGTGTTTTTCGGAAATTAAATCTGTCCTCTAAGTTTATCTTTACAGATATGATTTTAGCGGATAACATTCAGCACTTAACAGCCAATATTGGTTTTGATGATGAGCAAGTTATCTGGCTTTATAATTACTTTACAGATATCAAGCTTGCACCGACTAGCGTGACGGTTGAGGATGTTTTGTCTAAGTTTGACGGTGTTGAAAGTCGTAGAGAAAAGAATGGCAAGGTTTTGCGTGTCTTCTTTTCTGACCAAGATAAGTTTGTTACCTGTTATTTGGTTGATGAGGACAAGGACTTGGTCCAGTATGTAGAGTATGTTTTTAAAGGAAATTTGATTCGAAAGGATTACTTTTCTTATACGCGTTATTGTAGCGAATATTTTGCTCCCAAGGACAATGTTGCGGTCCTATACCAACGAACTTTTTACAATGAAGATGGGACTCCAGCCTATGATATCTTGATGAATCAAGGGAAGGAAGAAATTTATCGTTTTAAGGATAAGATTTTCTATGGGAAACCAGCTTTCATGCGTGCTTTTATGAAATCCTTGAATTTGAACAAGTCTGATTTGGTCATTCTGGATAGAGAGACAGGTATTGGACAGGTTGTGTTTGAGGAAGCACAGACAGCACATCTAGCGGTAGTTGTTCATGCGGAGCATTATAGTGAAAGTGCTACAGACGATGACTATATCCTTTGGAATAATTACTACGAATATCAGTTTACCAATGCAGATAAGGTTGACTTCTTTATCGTATCAACTGATAGACAAAAGGAAGTGTTGCAAGAGCAATTTGCCAAATACACCCAGCACCAACCAAAGGTTATTACCATTCCTGTAGGAAGTATTGATTCCTTGACCGAGTCAAGTCAAGGACGTAAGCCTTTTTCATTGATTACTGCTTCACGTCTTGCCAAAGAAAAACACATTGATTGGTTGGTCAAGGCAGTTATTGAAGCTCGTAAGGAAATTCCTGAATTAACCTTTGATATTTATGGTAGCGGCGGAGAAGATTCTCTTCTTAGAGAAATTATTGCTAGTCATAAGGCAGAGGACTATATTCAACTCAAGGGGCATGCGGAACTTTCGCAGATTTATAGCCAGTATGAGGTCTACTTGACAGCTTCAACCAGCGAAGGCTTTGGTTTGACCTTGATGGAAGCTATTGGTTCAGGCCTTCCTCTAATTGGTTTTGATGTGCCTTATGGCAATCAGACTTTTATAGAGGATGGGAAAAATGGTTATTTGATTCCAAGTTCATCTGACCATGTGGAAGATCAAATCAAGCAAGCTTATGCGACTAAGATTTGTCAATTGTATCAAGAACATCGTTTGGAGGCTATGCGTGCTCATTCTTACCAGATTGCAGAAGGCTTCTTAACCGAAGAAATTTTAGAAAAGTGGAAGAAAACAGTAGAGGAGGTGCTCCATGATTGAACTTTATGATCGTTATAGTCAGGAAAGTCGAGATTTACATGAAAGTCTAGTCGCTACTGGTCTTTCTCAACTTGGAGTGGTCATCGATGCAGATGGTTTTCTGCCTGATGGTCTGGTTTCTCCTTTTACCTATTATCTAGGCTATGAAAAGGGAAAACCTCTCTATTTCAACCAAGTCCCTGTTCCAGCTTTTTGGGAAATTTCAGGCAATAATCAGTCTGCTCGTATTGAAGATATGACGCAGGAGAGAGCTCTTATTCATTATGCTGATGGAATGCAGGCTCGCTTGGTAAAACAGGTAGATTGGAAAGACCTGGAAGGTCGAGTCCGTCAGGTTGACCATTACAATCGCTTCGGAGCTTGCTTTGCTACAACAACCTTTAGCGCAGATAGTGAGCCGGTGATGACGGTTTACCAAGATGTCAATGGTCAGGAAGTTTTACTTGAAAACCATGTGACGGGTGATATATTATTGACCTTACCTGGTCAGTCCATGCGTTACTTTGCAACTAAGGTTGAATTTATCACCTTCTTTTTGCAAGATTTGGAAATAGATACAAGTCAGCTTATCTTTAATACTCTAGCGACTTCTTTCTTGGTTTCCTTCCATCATCCAGATAAATCTGGCTCAGATATCCTGGTTTGGCAGGAACCTCTTTATGATGCTATTCCAGGCAATATGCAGTTGATTTTGGAAAATGATGATGTGCGTACTAAGAAAATCATTATTCCCAACAAGGCGACTTATGAGCGCGCTTTAGAGTTGACTGATGAGAAATACCATGATCAGTTTGTGCACTTGGGTTACCATTACCAGTTTAAACGCGATAATTTCCTAAGACGAGATGCCTTAATCTTGACTAATTCAGATCAGATTGAGCAAGTGGAAGCAATCGTAGATGCCCTGCCTGATGTTACTTTCCGTATCGCAGCGGTGACAGAGATGTCTTCTAAGCTCTTAGACATGCTTCGCTATCCTAATGTGGTCCTTTATCAGAACGCTAGTCCACAGAAGATTCAGGAGCTCTATCAACTGTCGGATATTTACTTGGATATAAACCACAGCAATGAGTTGTTGCAGGCGGTGCGTCAGGCCTTTGAGCACAATCTCTTGATTCTTGGATTTAATCAGACAGTGCACAATAGACTCTATATCGCTCCTGATCATCTATTTGAAAGTAGTGAAGTTTCTGCTTTGGTTGAGACCATTAAACTGGCCCTTTCAGATGTTGAACAAATGCGTCAGGCACTTGGCAAACAAGGCCAACATGCCAACTATGTTGACTTGGTGCGATATAAGGAAACCATGCAAACCGTTTTAGGAGGCTAACATGTCAGACGAAGATTTATTTTACAAAGACGTTGAAGGTCGTATGGAAGAGTTGAAACAAAAACCGATCAAGAAAGAAAAAGAAACCCGAGGGGAAAAGATTAGTAAGATTTTTTCACTCATCTTGGGTTTAATGATTCTGATTGGTTTACTCTTTACCTTGCTAGGGATTTTGAGGTAGGCCTATGACTGATATTCTGATTGTTTTAGCTATTATCCTCTCTCTTGCTTTGATTGTATTGGTAACCATACAACCTCGTCAAAATCAACTATTTTCCATGGATGCCACCAGTAATATTGGAAAACCAAGCTACTGGCAGAGCAACACCCTGGTAAAGGTCTTCACTTTATTGGTGAGTTTAGCCTTATTCATCCTACTATTAACCTTTATGGTGCTAACTTACAAATAAAAGAAAACTCCAGATTTTCACTTTTTGTGATTGGTCTGAAGTTTTCTTTTTTACTGTCCATATTTTTTGTAAAAGTCAACTTTTACTTGGATGAAGGTTTTGGCTTCACGTAGGAGTTGGAGAAGGGTGGCTCGGGTTTCAAATTCTTCTCTTGTCTTGGGCAGACTGCGATTACGGAAGACTTCCAGATAACGTTCAATTTCATCTAGTAAATCAGAAGCAGGATTGGTCTGGCTTAGTTGACCGGCAATTTTTGAAAAGAGTTGGGCTAAAATTAGGCTCTCACTGGCAGCTAGGTGACAGGTGTTGATTTGCTGGGCCATATTTCGCAGGATACGACTTTGTCGCTGTCTCATCTCAAAATAGTGGATATGGTAGTCCGTCTGGTGAAAGAGGTGGTCTGAGTGATCCAAATAGACTAGTTTGAGAGCTTCTTCCAAAAGGGTGTCTAATTCGTCAACTAACTGTGCTCGGTTGCGTCCATCCCCTCTGGATAAA
This sequence comes from Streptococcus pseudopneumoniae, assembly GCF_001072665.1. Classification (GTDB taxonomy): domain Bacteria; phylum Bacillota; class Bacilli; order Lactobacillales; family Streptococcaceae; genus Streptococcus; species Streptococcus pseudopneumoniae_S. The sequence continues at coordinate 27,169 of NZ_JVJI01000030.1, forward strand.
TAATATTTGAAGCGTTGAAGGATATCTTTTAACTTTTCTTCTACCAATGTGTGGTAGTGATGAATTTCCTCTTCTCGTGAAGGCATATAGAGATTAACCAGTAAGGCAAATCCTGTACCGATAGCAAAGAGAAGGAATTCATTGACTAGAAGGTCTGGAGAGGTTGATTTTTGCACCAAGAGATGGCTAACCAAAACGCTACTTGGTGTGATGCCAATTTCCCATCCCATCTTGTAGGCTAGAGGCACATAGAGGGCTAGATAGAGGCCAAGGCTCCATATATGAAATCCGCTCAAGTGAAAAGCCAGAACTCCGATAATCAAAGCTAGAAGCATGGAAAAGAGGCGATTTCGGGCCAGTTTTAAGGTACTTCTACGGGTATCGGATAGGCTCAAGAGGGCGATGATTCCAGCCGAGACAGCTGAGGAGAGATTGAAAAAATAAGCAAGAAGGCAGGCAAGGCAGGTAGCTAAGATGAGCTTGGTCGTACGTTGGCTAATAGACATAAGGATTTCCTAGTAAGTTAGATAAAAGCGGAAAAGACAAGACCTGAGCAGGCTTGTCTTTATGAGTTATTTCTTACGGGCTGCTGCGTATTCGGCAACAGCTGTGAAGAGGACATCTGTAGAAGAGTTGAGGGCTGTTTCACATGAGTCTTGAATGACACCAATCACAAATCCAACCCCAACAACTTGCATGGCAATATCGTTAGAAATACCGAAAAGGCTACAAGCAACTGGGATAAGAAGGAGGGAACCTCCCGCAATACCAGAAGCACCACAGGCAGAGATTGCTGCTACTACACTGAGGACAAATGCTGTCGCAAAGTCAACAGGAATGCCGAGAGTATTTACTGCAGCAAGGGTTAAAACGTTAATGGTAATCGCTGCTCCGGCCATGTTGATAGTAGAACCGAGTGGGATAGAAACCGAATAGGTATCTGGATCTAGTCCAAGGTCGTGACAAAGTTTCATATTGACAGGAATGTTGGCCGCAGAACTACGAGTGAAGAAGGCTGTCACACCACTGACACGCAAACATTTCAAAACGAGGGGATAAGGATTTCTCTTCATAAAGAGGAAGGCAATTAGTGGATTGACTACCAGAGCCACAAAGAACATAGTTGTCACCAAGAGGGCAAGCAAGATTCCGTAGTTAGCGAGACTGCCGATTCCCTTGTCAGAGATGGTTTTGAAGACAAGACCAAGGATACCAAATGGAGCTAGGTTGATGATCCATTCGACAATCTTAGAAGTCACATCAGCCATAGTTTTCAGCAATTCTTTACTGTTTTTGCTGGCCTCTCTCATAGCAATACCGAAAACAACTGCCCAAGACAGGATACCGATGTAGTTGGCTGTGACAAGGGCATTGACTGGATTGTCAACCAGTTTGAGCAAGAGGTTGCTGAGGACTTGTCCAATCCCATCTGGTGGTGCGATTTCTGTATTGGCACTATTTAAGGTAATCTCAACAGGGACAATGAAACTTGCTAGGACAGCAACAAGTGCCGCTGCAAAGGTTCCCACTAAGTAAAGGAAAATAACTGTTTTCATATTGCTATCTTGTCCCTTTTGATGTTGGGAAAGGGCGTTAGCAACGAGGGCAAAGACTAGAATAGGTGCGATGGCTTTTAGACCGCCAACAAAGAGATCTCCGAGTAGACCAATTCCTGAAATGTTAGGAAGTGTCAGCCCTAGGGTTCCTCCAATAAGCATACCAATCAAAATCCGTTTGATTAGGCTTGCCTTATTCCAAGCATGAATGAATTTTTTCATAACAACCTCCTTAGTTGTGTAATGTTTATGATTATAGTATAAATATGAACTAAAATCAAGAATTTTCTGTCTATTTTGGCTATTATTTTTGAATATTTATGGAGATTCACCACTTGTGAAAGTATGGTATAATAAATGAAAGGAGTTTTCTATGCAAGAATTTTTTAAAATTTACCTCAATAAGCTTGATGTTACAACGATTATTGAGAATATCTTAACCAAGTTAATTTCTCTGTTATTACTATTTTTACTATTTTATATAGCTAAGAAACTGCTCCATACCATGGTGCAGAGAATTGTTAAACCTTCTCTAAAAATGTCTCGTCATGATGCCGGGCGTCAGAAAACCATCTCACGTCTGTTAGAAAATGTGTTTAATTATACCCTTTATTTCTTTTTACTCTACTGCATTTTGTCGATTTTAGGTTTGCCAGTTTCTAGTTTGCTGGCAGGTGCTGGGATTGCTGGGGTGGCTATTGGGATGGGAGCCCAAGGCTTTCTGTCTGATGTTATCAATGGTTTTTTCATCCTCTTTGAACGTCAACTGGATGTGGGAGATGAGGTCGTTCTGACAAATGGGCCTATTACTGTATCGGGCAAGGTTGTCAGCGTTGGCATTCGAACAACGCAAATCAGAGGAGAAGACCAGGTTCTGCACTTCGTTCCCAATCGGAATATCACCGTCGTCAGCAATTTCTCTCGGACAGACCAGGCCTGAAATTTTAGCAGATTTATGGTACAATAGAAAGAGTTTGGTAAAGGAGAGAAGATGTTTTTAGAAAAACAGTTGGGCAATGGTTGTACCTGGATTAACCTAGATTTGGACAAGTTGAAAAAACTAGAGGACCTTTCTGAAATCTACGGTTTGGACAAGGAAACCATTGAATACGCGCTGGATAGAAATGAGCGCGCTCACATGGATTATCACCGTGAAAATGGGACTGTGACCTTTATCTACAATGTCTTGAACTTGAAAAAGGATAAGGCATACTACGAAGCCTTTCCCATGACCTTTATCGTGGAACATCGTCGCCTGATTACCATTAGTAATACCAAGAACGCCTATGTCATTGAACAGATGACCCGTTATCTGGAGAGTCATGACATGCTTTCGATTTACAAGTTTCTCTTTGCCAGTCTGGAAATCATCAGCAATGCCTACTATCCTGTCATCGAGCAGATGGACAAGAGTAAGGATGAGGTCAATGGTCTCCTACGTCAGCGGACGACCAAGAAAAACCTCTTTGCCCTGTCCGACTTGGAGACTGGTATGGTTTACCTCACTGCGGCTGCCAAGCAAAATCGCATGTTGCTCGAGCACATTCAAGGGCATGCCCTCTATCGCAGTTTTAACGAGATTGAGAGAGAACAGTTTGATGATGCCATGATTGAGGCTCATCAGCTGGTATCCATGACAGACTTGATTTCTCAAGTACTCCAACAACTATCAGCATCTTATAACAACATCCTAAACAATAATCTGAATGATAATTTGACAACCTTGACCATCATTTCAGTCTTGCTAGCGGTTTTGGCAGTCGTGACAGGCTTTTTCGGAATGAATGTTCCCCTACCTTTAACAGATGAGCCCCATGCTTGGCTCTACATCAGTTTGGCTAGTGCTGGGTTGTGGATTGTCTTGTCATTGTTACTAAGGAAAATTGCGAAAAAAGTTAAGAAAAGGAGCCAGAATGGCGATTGAAAATTACATGCCAGATTTTGCTGTGGAAGCAGTTTATGATCTGACAGTCCCAAGCCTGCAGGCGCAGAGAATCAAGGCTGTTTTGGTCGATTTGGACAATACCCTCATTGCTTGGAACAACCCTGATGGGACGCCAGAGATGAAGCAATGGCTACATGACCTTCGGGACGCGGGCATTCGCATTATCGTAGTCTCAAATAACACCAAAAAACGTGTCCAACGAGCAGTTGAGAAATTTGGGATTGATTACGTTTATTGGGCTCTGAAACCCTTCACATTTGGGATTAATCGTGCCATGAAGGAATTCCACTATGAGAAAAGCGAAGTGGTCATGGTTGGTGACCAGCTCATGACAGATATACGAGCAGCCCACCGTGCTGGCATTCGCTCGATTTTAGTCAAACCCTTGGTCCAACATGACTCGATCAAAACGCAGATTAACCGAGCTCGTGAGCGTCGTGTGATGCGAAAAATCACTGAAAAGTACGGACCGATTACATATAAAAAAGGAATTTAACTATGGAAGAAATTCTCTGTATTGGTTGTGGAGCAACCATTCAGACGACAGACAAGGCTGGTCTTGGATTTACTCCACATTCGGCACTAGAAAAAGGCTTGGAGACTGGCGAAGTCTATTGCCAGCGCTGTTTCCGTCTCCGCCACTACAATGAAATCACGGATGTCCAGTTGACGGACGATGATTTCCTCAAGCTCTTGCACGAGGTGGGAGACAGTGATGCCTTGGTGGTCAATGTCATTGATATCTTTGACTTTAATGGCTCTGTCATTCCAGGTTTGCCACGCTTTGTATCGGGCAATGATGTCCTCTTGGTGGGAAATAAAAAAGATATCCTGCCTAAGTCAGTTAAGCCTGGTAAGATTAGCCAGTGGCTCATGGAACGTGCCCACGAAGAAGGGCTTCGTCCAGTCGATGTCGTCCTAACTTCAGCCCAAAACAAACATGCTATTAAGGAAGTCATAGACAAAATCGAGCACTACCGAAAGGGCCGTGATGTCTATGTGGTCGGTGTGACCAACGTTGGAAAATCAACCCTTATCAATGCCATTATCCAAGAAATTACGGGTGATCAGAATGTCATCACGACTTCACGCTTCCCAGGGACAACCTTGGACAAGATTGAGATTCCGCTTGATGACGGATCTTATATCTACGATACACCGGGGATTATCCACCGTCACCAGATGGCTCACTACTTGACGGCCAAAAACCTCAAGTATGTCAGCCCTAAAAAGGAAATCAAGCCTAAAACCTATCAGCTCAATCCAGAGCAAACCTTGTTTCTAGGCGGTCTAGGACGCTTTGATTTCATCACTGGTGAAAAGCAAGGTTTCACAGCCTTCTTTGATAATGAACTCAAACTCCATCGTACCAAGCTTGAAGGCGCTAGTGCTTTCTACGATAAGCACCTTGGAACCCTTCTAACACCACCAAATAGTAAGGAAAAAGAAGATTTTCCTAAACTGGTTGAGCATGTATTTACCATCAAGGACAAGACAGACCTAGTCATCTCTGGACTCGGCTGGATCCGCGTAACAGGCACCGCCAAAGTCGCCGTCTGGGCACCAGAAGGCGTCGCCGTCGTCACACGAAAAGCAATCATTTAAAATGAAATCACTGAGCGAACAAAGTGAGCTCATAAAAAGATAGTTATTGCCGTGGTGTTTTGCCAATCTGTAGATTGGCAAGGGGCGCAATTGAGACCAAGGCTCAATTGTGAGGTCAGGAAATCCATTTTTCAAAGATGAGATCTTTGGAAAATTAGTTCCGACCGTCCCTCACCACCTAAAATAACTATCAAAAAACAAGGAAGAAAATTATGTCATTAACATCAAAACAACGTGCCTTCCTCAACAGCCAGGCACATACCCTCAAACCCATCATCCAAATCGGGAAAAATGGACTCAACGACCAAATCAAAACCAGTGTTCGCCAAGCACTTGACGCACGCGAATTAATTAAGGTTACTCTCTTGCAAAACACAGATGAAAATATCCACGAAGTAGCTGAAATCTTGGAAGAAGAAATTGGTGTGGATACTGTCCAAAAAATCGGACGCATCTTGATTTTGTTTAAACAATCTAGTAAGAAAGAAAATCGCAAGATTTCTAAAAAAGTCAAAGAAATCTAAAAACTATACTCCAAACAACTGTTTTTACAGAGAAATAAAGGAGACTAGCCTATGGCAATCGAATTATTGACTCCCTTTACCAAGGTAGAGTTGGAGCCAGAAATCAAGGAGAAAAAACGCAAACAAGTCGGGATTTTAGGGGGAAATTTTAACCCTGTTCACAATGCCCATCTGATTGTTGCTGACCAAGTACGCCAGCAGTTGGGACTGGACCAGGTTTTGCTCATGCCTGAATACCAACCTCCTCATGTAGATAAAAAGGAAACAATCCCTGAACACCATCGTCTCAAGATGCTTGAGTTGGCGATTGAGGGGATTGAAGGTCTGGACATTGAAACTATTGAGTTGGAGCGCAAGGGCATTTCTTATACCTATGACACTATGAAAATTTTAACAGAGAAGAATCCAGATACGGATTATTACTTTATCATCGGTGCCGATATGGTGGACTATCTGCCTAAGTGGTACCGAATTGATGAACTGGTTGATATGGTTCAGTTTGTGGGAGTTCAGCGCCCACGCTACAAGGCAGGGACTTCCTATCCAGTTATCTGGGTGGATGTGCCTCTCATGGATATCTCGTCCAGTATGGTGCGTGACTTCATTGCCCAAGGACGGAAACCCAACTTTCTCCTGCCTCAGCCGGTGCTAGACTACATCGAGAAGGAGGGGCTCTACTGATGGCCTATCAAGACTATATCAACTGCTCCCGTGAGGCTTTGTTGGAAAAAATGGCAGAGCTTCTACCCGAGAAACGCTTAACCCATTGCTTGGGTGTGGAGCGTGCAGCCATAGAACTGGCGGAGAGATTTGGAGTAGATGCCGAGAAAGCAGGACTAGCAGGCCTTCTTCATGACTACGCTAAAAAACTGTCAGATCAGGAATTTTTAGACTTGATTGACCGTTATCAGCTAGACCCTAACCTCAAAAACTGGGGCAATAATGTCTGGCATGGGATGGTCGGAATTTACAAAATTCAGGAAGATTTGGATTTGCATGATTCAGAAATTCTGCGAGCCATTGAAATCCATACAGTCGGGGCCGGTCAGATGACTGATCTTGATAAGGTTATCTACGTCGCAGACTATATCGAGCACAATCGTGCCTTTCCTGGAGTGGACGTGGCGCGTGAGATTGCAAGTCTATCGCTCAATAAGGCAGTGGCCTATGAAACGGCACGAACCGTGGAGCATCTAGCTCATCAGGGATTCCCCATCTATCCCCAAACCCTTGAAACCTATAACGCCTTTGTGCACTATTTGAAAGAGGACTAAATGAACGAAAAAGAATTACTAGAACTAGTCGTGAAAGCGGCTGATGAGAAACGTGCGGAGGATATCCTCGCACTTGACGTACAAGATTTGACTAGCGTGACGGATTACTTTGTTATTACTAGTTCAATGAATAGCCGTCAGTTGGATGCTATCGCTGATAACATCCGTGAAAAAGTAGCTGATGCAGGCTTTAAAGGTAGCCATATCGAAGGCGATGCAGCTGGAGGTTGGGTCTTGCTAGACCTCGGTGCTGTCGTTGTGCATATCTTCTCAGAAGAAATGCGTGCCCACTATAATCTGGAAAAACTATGGCATGAGGCGAATTCAGTAGATTTATCTGAAACTCTTGCTTAGAAGACGAACTCGGTTGCAGTCAACTGGGTTTCTTTGCTTATTTTAGAAAAATCGATAGAAAGGTAAAGGGCGAGTGGTGTTTGCCATTGACGCTCTTGGTATCATGATTATGGCAACTTATGAAACTTTTGCGGCTGTTTACGATGCGGTCATGGACGACAGTTTATACGATAGATGGACGGATTTTTCGCTTCGTCATTTGCCTAAGACCAAGGAGAGAAAGAAACTCTTGGAATTGGCTTGTGGGACAGGAATTCAATCGGTGCGCTTCTCTCAGGCTGGTTTTGATGTAACTGGCCTGGACTTGAGTGGGGATATGTTGAAGATTGCCGAGAAGAGAGCTTCTTCAGCCAAACAAAAGATTGATTTTATCGAAGGCAATATGCTGGATTTATCCAAGGCAGGTCAATATGATTTTGTCACTTGTTATTCGGACTCAATCTGCTACATGCAGGATGAAGTGGAAGTAGGAGACGTCTTTAAGGAAGTATATAATTCCCTCAACGAAGATGGTGTCTTTATCTTTGATGTGCATTCAACCTACCAGACTGATGAGGTTTTTCCAGGCTATTCTTACCATGAAAATGCGGAAGAGTTCGCCATGCTCTGGGATACCTACGAGGATGCGGCGCCTCACTCCATCGTGCATGAGTTGACTTTCTTTATCAAGGAAGCGGATGGTTCCTTTAGTCGCCACGATGAAGTGCATGAGGAGCGGACTTATGAGGTTCTGACCTATGACATTTTGCTGGAACAGGCTGGTTTTAAGTCCTTCAAACTCTATGCGGACTTTGAGGATAAGGAGCCAACAGAAACTAGCACCCGTTGGTTTTTTATCGCGCAGAAGTAGGAGATTGAAATGGTTCGATCAAAATATTCTTGGGAAGAAGTTTCGCAGTTTAATCGTATCCGTCAAAATGGAACGCTTTGGGAAAAAGATGGGCAATACTTTTATGTTCAGGAAGAAGGAACCGTATTTTCAGAGTTAGTCGTTTACGATATGTCTAAGGAACTTTTTGATATGTTAGTAAATGAAATAAAATCGGAGGATGATATCCGACATATGCTAATGTATGGAACATGGCCGACGACGGTTGCCGGATGCCATAGACCAACTATGTTGATAGCTTATCCAGAACTACAAAAGAATTATAGTAATGAACAACTGGCAGAAATCCTTCCAGTAGGAGAAAAACAATGGCTTAACTGGAGAGGGAGATTGCCTGAGTGGTATCGTAGATTTCGTCATTAGAAAGGGAGATTAGCATGACCATCACGGGTATTATCGCGGAGTTTAATCCCTTTCATAATGGCCATAAATACCTGCTGGATCAGGCAGTGGGGCTGAAAATCGTTGCCATGTCTGGGAATTTCATGCAGAGAGGTGAGCCTGCTATCGTGGACAAGTGGACTCGGGCCCAGATGGCGCTGGAAAACGGAGCAGATCTGGTAGTGGAATTGCCCTTTTTAGTCAGTGTTCAGGCGGCGGATTTCTTTGGTAAAGGAGCTGTGGATATCTTGGCCCTGTTAGGCATTGATACTCTAGCCTTTGGGACAGAGGAAGTTCTGGATTACCAGAAAATTGCTGACTTATACACAGAGAAAGGTGCTGAGATGGAGAAATTTGTGGAAAATCTGCCTGATTCTTTCTCCTATCCCCAGAAAACCCAAGCCATGTGGAAGGAGTTTGCAGGTCTTGATTTTTCAGGCAATACCCCCAATCATGTCCTTGCTCTTGCCTATGCCAAGGCAGTTGCTGGACGTAACATCAAGTTGTACCCGATTCAGCGTCAGGGGGCGGGTTACCATTCTGTGGACAAGGATGTGGACTTTGCTTCGGCAACAGCTCTGCGTCAGCACCAGAAGGACCAAGACTTCTTAGAACGCTTTATGCCTTCTGTTGCCCTTTTTGAAAATGCTAGTAAGGTAAATTGGGAAGATTATTTTCCTTTGCTTCGCTATCAAATCTTGTCAAATCCAGAACTAACTACTATCTATCAGGTTAATCAAGAGATGGCTGTGCGCATTAAGGAAGCCATCAAAACAGCCCAATCTGTAGAGGAATTGGTTGAGTTAGTGACTACCAAACGTTACACCAAGGCGCGTGTCAGACGCCTCTTGACCTATATCTTGGTGCAGGCTAGAGAAAATGATTTGCCAGAAGCCATTCATGTCCTTGGATTTACTGAAAAAGGCAGGCAACATCTCAAGTCTTTGAAAGGGCAGGTCAATCTAGTCAGCCGAATTGGCAAAGAACCCTGGGATGCTATGACTCAAAAGGCTGACCAGATTTACCAACTGGGAAATCCAAGTATAGCAGAGCAGAATTTTGGAAGAGTACCGATTAGAATAGAAACAAACTAAGTCTACTGAAAGGTAGGCTTTTTGAGATTTTTTACGAATAATACTCTTCGAAAATCAAATTCAAACCACGTCAACGTCGCCTTGCCGTACTCAAGTACAGCCT
>NZ_JVJI01000031.1:0-289 GCF_001072665.1 Streptococcus pseudopneumoniae
AGCAAGTGCTTCAGCGTCAACAAGTGCAGTAGCCTCAGCTTCAGCGTCAACGAGTACGGTAGCTTCAGCCTCAGCATCTACTAGTGCAGTAGCTTCAGCATCAGCGTCAACAAGTGCAGTAGCCTCAGCTTCAGCGTCAACCAGTGCAGTGGCTTCAGCTTCAGCGTCAACAAGTGCGGTGGCTTCAGCCTCAGCGTCAACAAGTGCAGTAGCCTCAGCTTCAGCCTCAACAAGTGCAGTAGCTTCAGCTTCAGCGTCAACAAGTGCAGTAGCAAGCGCCTCAGCATCA
>NZ_JVJI01000032.1:0-754 GCF_001072665.1 Streptococcus pseudopneumoniae
GTATCCTGGCACGTACGGAAGAACTGGTTTATCCTTGCCTGGTTTGGTTGGATCTGTTGGATCATTTGGATACTTGATTGGGTCTGTTGGTTGACCTGGGATGTTTGGTACCCATGATCCTAGTGGTTTGTAAACATAAGTTACTGTTGAACCATCTTTACCAATCTTACCTTTCGCTTCTCCATCTACACGAACAAGAACATAACCCTTGATAACTTTTCCACTTGTAGCGTACTCATCGCCTACTTTACCTTCTGTAGTCTCTGCAGGAAGAAGGTCTTTGCCTTTTTCATCTACATATTTAACTACTAGTTTAGCTTTGTTTGCTACGTAGTTGATTGGTGTATCTTGACTTGGATCTGTTGGAAGATTTGGTACTTCGTATCCTTTTGTTGGATCTGTTGGATCTACTGGTTTAAGTGGGTTGCCATCTTTATCTTCTGGAGTGAATCCTGGAACGTATGGTAACACTTCTGTTGGTTGCCCTGGTTTTGTTGGGTCTGCTGGATCATTTGGATACTTGATTGGAGTTGTTGGTTGTCCTGGGATGTTTGGAATCCATGATCCGATTGGTTTGTACACATATGTTACTGTTGAACCATCTGTGCCAATCTTACCTTTAGCGTCTCCATCTACACGAACAAGTAGGTGTCCTGGAATTACTTTTCCAGTTGTTGTGTACTCATCTCCTACTTTTCCTTCTGTTGTTTCTGAAGGGATTAAGTCTTTGCCTTTTTCATCTACATATTTAACT
>NZ_JVJI01000033.1:0-891 GCF_001072665.1 Streptococcus pseudopneumoniae
GTCGTATCTTTGAGATTAATCCTTCTGATTTTAACGAATATTTATTAGGTAGGAGAACGGCACGTGAAATTGATTTTAAAGCGGAGAACGATCGTTGGCCACCAACGGAAGAAGAGAGAAGAGAATCTAGAAGAAAATTTATAAGTAAACATCCAGCTTCTTTGATAGATGTCCCTAAAAATAGGAACCTTTTTTCTAAGGAAGAACTTGAAGAGTTGATTCCGATTGCTGAGAAGCAGTGGATTGAATCTGAAGGAGAACTTCCAGATGATTATGTATCACCACTTAAGTAAAAGAGGTTTGAAATGAAACCAACAAAACTAGACTGGAAAGATGTTATCCAGTTCGAAGAAGTAAAAGGTTACGGTCAGTATATCTGGAGAGATGGTAATCATCTTTATTACGTTACTGAGGAGGGAGGAATTGCTCCTCAGCGTGTAGTTTATGAATTACCAAATGAGCTGTTTGCCTTATTAGAAAGCGGAGAGAGAACGCAGTTAGAAATATTAAGTAAACTTCAGACCGATCGTTGGCCACCGACTGAAGAAGAAAAGAAAGCTAGTGAGAAACAATTTATATTAAAAGGCTTAACTCCTTTAATAGCTAATCCTAAGAGTTGGGAATTATTTACTCAGGAAGAGCTTGAAAGATTAATTCCGCTTGCTGAACAGAAATGGATTGACTGGAGAGGCAAACTTCCAGATGATTATGTATCGCCATTGAAATAGCCTGTGAGGAACTTGTTTATACACGGTTAGTTGTAGGCAAGTTCCTGTTTTTACATTAAGTGAGAATCTCCAAGGTCAGGCCATCTCGAGCATGCGCAACTACCTAGTAGAGGTGCATGGGACTCTTCTTCAAACTCTGGTCAACCTGATGAATGACTACTCA
>NZ_JVJI01000034.1:0-21117 GCF_001072665.1 Streptococcus pseudopneumoniae
TCAAACCGCGTCAACGTCGCCTTGCCGTACTCAAGTACAGCCTGCGGCTAGTTTCCTAGTTTGTTCTTTGATTTTCATTGAGTATAATCATCCAGCTCTTTTAAGGAGGAGTAAATTTCTATGAATAAAAAACTCACAGATTATGTGATTGATCTGGTGGAAATTTTAAATAAACAACAAAAACAGGTTTTCTGGGGAATATTTGATATTTTGAGTATGGTGGTTTCCATCATTGTATCTTATATTTTATTCTACGGCTTGATTAATCCAGCACCTGTTGACTACATTATCTATACGAGTTTGGCCTTCCTGTTCTATCAATTGATGATTGGATTTTGGGGGTTGAACGCTAGTATTAGTCGTTACAGCAAGATTACGGATTTCATGAAAATCTTTTTTGGTGTGACTGCTAGCAGTATCTTGTCATATAGTATCTGCTATGCCTTCTTGCCCCTCTTCTCCATCCGTTTTATCGTGCTCTTTATCTTATTGAGTACTTTCTTGATTTTATTGCCACGGATTACTTGGCAGTTAATCTACTCTAAACGAAAAAAGGGAAGTGGTGATGGAGAACACCGTCGGACCTTCTTGATTGGTGCCGGTGATGGTGGAGCTCTCTTTATGGATAGTTACCAACATCCAACTAGTGAATTAGAACTTGTTGGTATTTTGGACAAGGATGCTAAGAAAAAGGGCCAAAAACTTGGTGGAATCCCTGTTTTGGGTTCATATGATGATCTGCCTGAATTAGCCAAACGCCATCAAATCGAGCGTGTTATCGTTGCGATTCCGTCACTTGACCCGTCAGAATATGAGCGTATCTTGCAGATGTGTAATAGACTGGGTGTCAAATGTTACAAGATGCCTAAAGTTGAAACGGTTGTTCAAGGACTTCACCAAGCAGGTGGAGGCTTCCAGAAGATTGATATCACAGACCTTTTGGGACGTCAGGAAATTCGTCTTGACGAGTCGCGTCTGGGAGCAGAACTTACTGGAAAAACAATCTTGGTTACAGGGGCTGGTGGTTCAATCGGTTCTGAAATCTGTCGCCAAGTTAGTCGATTCAATCCTGAACGCATCGTCTTGCTCGGTCATGGGGAAAATTCAATCTACCTTGTTTATCATGAATTGATTCGTAAGTTCCAAGGGATTGATTATGTACCTGTGATTGCGGACATTCAAGACTATGATCGCTTGTTGCAAGTCTTTGAGCAGTACAAGCCAGCTATTGTTTATCATGCGGCTGCTCACAAGCACGTTCCGATGATGGAGCGCAATCCAAAAGAAGCCTTCAAAAACAATATCCGTGGAACCTACAATGTTGCTAAGGCTGTTGATGAAGCCAAAGTACCTAAGATGGTTATGATTTCGACAGATAAGGCAGTTAATCCACCAAATGTTATGGGAGCAACCAAGCGAGTGGCTGAGTTGATTGTCACTGGCTTTAACCAACGTAGCCAATCAACCTACTGTGCAGTTCGTTTTGGGAATGTACTTGGTAGCCGTGGTAGTGTCATTCCAGTCTTTGAACGCCAGATTGCTGAAGGTGGGCCTGTAACGGTGACAGACTTCCGCATGACCCGTTACTTTATGACTATTCCAGAAGCTAGCCGTTTGGTTATCCATGCTGGTGCTTACGCCAAGGATGGAGAAGTCTTTATCCTTGATATGGGCAAACCAGTCAAGATTTATGACTTGGCTAAGAAAATGGTGCTTCTAAGTGGCCACACCGAAAGCGAAATTCCAATTGTTGAAGTTGGAATCCGCCCAGGCGAAAAACTTTACGAAGAACTCTTGGTTTCGACCGAATTGGTTGATAACCAGGTTATGGATAAGATTTTCGTTGGTAAGGTTAATGTCATGCCTCTAGAAGCCATCGATCAAAAAATTGAAGAGTTCCGCACTCTTAGTGGAGATGAGTTGAAGCAAGCTATTATCGCCTTTGCCAATCAAACAACCCACGTTGAATAAAAAAGAAAAACGCATATTATCAGGTCTGAAGAATCTTGGTAATATGCGTTTTGTTATGTAGAGACTTGCTCCATTTTCTTCTGGAATGGAGTCGTTGTCCAGTCTATGTTATTGAAAATACTCCAAAACTTCTATGGGTTTGTGGGCGATATAATCAGGTTGATAGTTTAGCAAGTCTGCTTGCTCTCCAAATCCCCAAGTGACGGCCAATTTCTGAATGCCTGTTTCTTGAGCTCCAAGCATATCAAACTTGGTATCTCCGATGATGATGGTTTGTTCCGGTGCTAGTTGATGTGTCTGCAAGGCTTGGCGAATGACATCTGCCTTATGGGGTGCTTCAGGGCTGGAACCATAAATGCCATCAAAGAAATGATAGATTCCTAAGTTTTTAGTCATGTCTTGAGCGGTTGGAGTATTCTTTGTAGTGGTGATATAAAGAGGGTAATTGCTCGATAATTTCTCAAGCAAGTCTACAATCTGAGGAAAGAGTTGAGCTTCATGGATGCCTTTTGCCTTGTAGTAAGAACGGTATATCTGCACGGCCTCAGAAATTTGTTCTTTGGGCAGGCAGGTCGCAAAACTACTTTCAAGGGGCGGTCCCATAAAACCACGAATAGTTTTGGTATCAGGACTAGGCACTCCCAGCTCCTTAAAGGTATGAGTAAAGGCATTGTGAATCCCGATAGAACTATCAACGAGGGTTCCGTCCAGATCGAAAAAAATCGCTGTGATAGAGGTCATGGTTTCTCCTATTTGATAAGCTTATTCTCCGAAAATTTCTTTTTGCAGGCGACGACCAGTAGGGGTGGCAGCGAGTCCACCTTCAGCTGTTTCACGAAAGGCAGTTGGCATGCTTGACCCCACTTGGTACATGGCATCGATAACTTCATCCACAGGAATTTTAGATTCGATACCTGCCAGGGCCATGTCTGCTGCGATGAAGGCAAAGCTGGCTCCCATGGCATTACGTTTGACACAGGGAACTTCGACCAAGCCGGCAACAGGGTCACAGATAAGGCCCAGCATATTTTTAATGACAAAGGCAATGGCCTGACTGGCCTGATAAGGTGTTCCACCGGCAGCTAGAGTCAAGGCTGCAGCACTCATAGCAGAGGCCGAACCAACCTCGGCCTGACAGCCACCTTCAGCACCTGAGATAGAGGCATTATTTGCGATGACTAGTCCAAAGGCACCGGCAGCAAAGAGGAAATCCAGCTGTTGCTCGTGGCTGAGGTCTAATTTTTCAATAGCAGCAGTGAGAACGGAAGGGAGACAGCCAGCACTTCCAGCGGTTGGAGTAGCGCAGACCAAGCCCATTTTAGCATTGTGTTCATTGACTGCGATAGCATTTCGGGCAGCAGAGAGAATCGTGTAATCTGACAGAGTTTTTCCGTTTTTAATGTAGTGATCCAATTTGGCAGCATCTCCACCTGTCAGGCCACTACGAGATTTATTTTCATTGAGGCCGAGTTGGACAGAGGCTTTCATGACTTCCAGATTGCGTTCCATGAGAAGGAAGACTTCTTCACGTTCGCGACCGGTCAATTCAAACTCTGTTGTAATCATGAGTTCTGCGACATTTCCTTGAAAGTCCAGATCTGCTTGCTCGACCAATTCTTTGATAGAATAAAACATGCTTCCTCCTATTTAAAGAAATTGACATTGTGGAGATGAGGGATTTTTCGAATTTCTTCGATAGCCTCATCACAGTTGCGACTGTCAACTTCGATAATCATAATAGCTTTTTCACCAGCTTTTTCACGAGTGACATTCATCTGGGCGATATTGATATCATAGCGGGAGAGTGCCTCCGTAACAAGGGCAATCATACCTGGAATATCTTGATGAACGATGATGATAGTTGGTGTATTCATATTAAGAGAGACAGCAAAGCCATTGAGTTCGGTTACCTGAATATTCCCTCCACCGATAGAAATACCAGTCACACTGATAGTTTTATGGGCATTTTTAACGGTGATTTTAGTAGTGTTAGGGTGAGGGGCATTGCTGTCTTTCTGAATAGTCCAGACAATCTTGATACCGCGCTTGTGGGCAATTTCCAGACTATTTGGGATTTCAGGATCATCTGTATCCATGCCCAAAATACCTGCAACAAGGGCTAGGTCTGTCCCGTGACCACGATAGGTCTTGGCAAATGAGTTAAATAGTTGGAATTCGACTTCTGTCGGAGTATCATCAAAAATGGAAGAGACAATCTTTCCAATACGAACAGCACCAGCGGTATGACTACTAGATGGGCCAATCATAACTGGTCCGATGATATCAAAGACAGATTGAAAACGAAGTGATTTCATCAGTTTCCCCTTATAAAAATTCTTATCTCTATTATATCAAAGAATGAAGGTCTTGGCTTTAATTGTGGATGAAAACCTTTTTACACTACAAATAGCATAAAAAAGCATCTTTTGTAACAAAAAATAGCTTATTTAGGGAAATAAAAAATAATTTTGTAATATTTCTACATAAAAGTGTCAAGAAACGGTAATATTTAAAGGGTATGATAGAACTATAGAAAGAAGGAGAATTTTCAAATATGAAATCAACAACTAAAAAGATTAAAACAACTCTTGCAGGAGTAGCTGCCTTGTTTGCAGTATTTGCTCCATCATTTGTATCTGCTCAAGAATCATCAACTTACACTGTTAAAGAAGGTGATACACTTTCAGAAATCGCTGAAACTCACAACACAACTGTTGAGAAATTGGCAGAAAACAACCACATTGACAACATTCATTTGATTTATGTTGGTCAAGAGTTGGTTATCGATGGTCCTGTAGCGCCTGTTGCAACACCAGCGCCAGCTACTTATGCGGCACCAGCTGCTCAAGATGAAACTGTTTCAGCTCCAGTAGTAGAAACTACAGAAGTAGTAGAAGAAGCAGCACCAGCTGCAAGCGCTCCTGTAGCAGAAGAAACTGTTGCTGCAGCAGAAACTTCAGCACCAGCTTCAACTGTAAGTGGATCTGAAGCAGAAGCTAAAGAATGGATCGCTCAAAAAGAATCAGGCGGTAGCTACACAGCTACAAATGGCCAATACATCGGACGCTACCAATTGACAGATTCATACTTGAACGGTGACTACTCAGCTGAAAACCAAGAACGTGTAGCAGATGCCTACGTTGCAGGACGTTACGGTTCATGGTCAGCTGCTAAAAACTTCTGGCTTAACAACGGTTGGTATTAAGAAATAGAAAAAGAGCCTTTGATGGCTCTTTTTGTGTGCTTTTATTTGACAAAAGACAATTTTTAAATAGTAGTAATAACAGATTGCTTACGGCTGACGAGATTCTGGAGTTTCTCCAGCTGAATTAGTGCGATTATTACTGTTAGCATCGGGAACTTCAGCATTATTACTATTATTATTGGTATTCGTATCTCCTTGGGCTCCTGCAGTATCAGTAACTTGATCTCGTGTATTGACAGCAGTGTTTCCCCCACTTCTAGCACTATCAGATGAATATTGCTCGCTTGCAGGTGCTTGTGAATTATATCTGTTCCTATTTGACTCAGTATAGTTTGGAGTGTAGCTACCTCCTTCTGAAGAATAGCTTTCTCTTCCCTCAACGTTACTAGTCGTTTCTGTTTCTTTTTTATTAGACTTTTGTTCTTCTTCTTTTTTGGTCAAGACTTCAGCTTGCTTTTGGAATTTTGAAATCAGTTCTTGAATGGGTTTTATTTTTTCATCAATAGTAGCTTGTTCGCTTGTGGAGTTGACACTTTTAATAATTTCTAGTATTTTTTGTAAGGAAGTGATGGCTGTTTCAAGTGCTTGTTTATCTTCAAACTGGCTATCGGATTCCTTTATATCCAATTTTAAAGCTTTTTCAGTATAATGATTAGTGATTTTATCGGCCGTAGAAGTAAGAAAATCTGTTAATGTCTTTTTGCCTTCGTCAGTGGTAGGCTTTAATTCTTGAATTTTTTTCCAATCCTCTATAATCGTTTCAGAATCAATATTGAAGTTTTTAATAGCATTTTTTACTTGTTCGACATCTTGTCCATCCTTATGTTGTTTGCTGAGAGCGATGTTCCCTCTCTCTGCTTGGATATGTTCTTGATGAATGACTAAACCTATTAAAAGTCCAAGACCTACAACAATAATGATAGTAAAAATAGTATTTTTTGATGTTAGAATATCTTTGTAGTTTTTCACAATCGTACTACGTACATGGATGGTAGTATCTTAAAGGGATCATGTACGACTTCCTCCTCATTACAGTATATCATTTTTAGCTTATTTTATAAATAAGTTTATAAGTAGAATCGAGATTTAACTGTTCATTACCCTTTTTGTAATTATATTTCTGTTTCTATCAAATAGAATGTCAGATTATCAGCCTCTTTCTTGTCTTCTCCAACCAAGCATGTTATAATGAATACTGCTCAAGCGACCTTCAATCGTGAAGCACACACGACCTTCAATCGTGAATAAACGAATAGATGGGAGACTTACCATGAGTGATAACTCTAAAACACGTGTTGTCGTGGGGATGAGTGGTGGTGTTGATTCGTCGGTGACGGCTCTTCTTCTCAAGGAGCAGGGCTACGATGTGATCGGTATCTTCATGAAGAACTGGGATGACACAGATGAAAACGGCGTCTGTACGGCGACTGAAGATTACAAGGATGTGGCTGCCGTGGCAGACCAGATTGGCATTCCTTACTACTCTGTCAATTTTGAAAAAGAGTACTGGGACCGCGTTTTCGAGTATTTCCTAGCAGAATACCGTGCAGGGCGCACGCCAAATCCAGATGTCATGTGCAACAAGGAAATCAAGTTTAAGGCATTTTTGGACTATGCCATGACCTTGGGCGCAGATTATGTTGCGACTGGGCATTATGCCCGAGTGGCGCGTGATGAGGATGGCACTGTTCACATGCTTCGCGGTGTGGATAATGGCAAGGATCAGACCTATTTCCTCAGCCAACTGTCGCAAGAACAACTTCAAAAAACCATGTTTCCCTTGGGACATTTGGAAAAGCCTGAAGTTCGCAGACTAGCTGAAGAAGCAGGACTTGCCACTGCTAAGAAGAAAGACTCGACAGGGATTTGTTTTATCGGAGAAAAGAACTTTAAAAACTTTCTCAGCAACTATCTACCAGCCCAGCTTGGTCGAATGATGACTGTAGATGGTCGCGATATGGGCGAGCATGCTGGGCTTATGTATTATACGATCGGTCAGCGTGGCGGTTTGGGTATCGGTGGGCAACACGGTGGAGACAATGCCCCTTGGTTCGTTGTCGGAAAAGACCTAAGCAAGAATATCCTCTATGTTGGCCAAGGTTTCTACCATGACTCGCTCATGTCAACCAGCCTAGAGGCTAGCCAAGTCCACTTTACTCGTGAGATGCCAGAGGAGTTTACACTCGAATGTACGGCTAAATTCCGCTATCGTCAGCCTGATTCTAAGGTGACCGTCCATGTCAAAGGAGATAAGGCAGAGGTTATCTTTGCGGAACCTCAGCGTGCCATCACACCAGGACAGGCAGTTGTCTTTTACGATGGCGAAGAGTGTCTAGGTGGTGGTTTGATTGACAATGCCTACCGCGATGGACAAGTTTGTCAGTACATTTAGATTGACAAATTTTCTCAATTTGCTACAATAATAAAAGCAATAGAAATGATGGTCAAAGCTCATGGATGTTGCAGGCTTTTTTGTCCTGCACTTCTTTGGAGTTTTGACTGTTTTTGTGTCGTTTAAGGGAAAGGATAAGAATGACTCAGCAAGACTTTCGGACAAAAGTAGGAAATACAATTTTTGGAGTTCGGGCGACAGCCTTGATTCTCCAAAATCGCAAGCTTCTAGTTACCAAAGACAAGGGCAAGCATTACACTATCGGCGGTGCGATTCAAGTCAATGAAAGCACGGAAGAAGCGGTAGTCCGTGAAGTGAGGGAAGAACTGGGTGTCGAAGCTCAAGCTGGGCAACTAGCTTTTGTTGTTGAAAATCGTTTTGAAGAAGATGGTGTCTATTGGCACAACATCGAGTTTCATTATCTGGTGGACTTGCTTGAGGATGCCCCATTGACCATGCAGGAAGATGAGAAAAGGCAGCCCTGTGAATGGATTGACATAGACAAGCTTGAGGGTATCAATCTAGTTCCAGCTTTTTTAAAAACAGCCTTACCAGATTGGTATGGCCAACTAAGACACATTCATCTTGAGGAATAGGGGAGAAAATAATGGTTAAGCTTATTGCCCATGTACTTGTTCATAGTGGTGATGATTATTTGCTCATTCAGCGTTCGGAAATTAAAAGAGGACAACCCAATGTTTATCCAACTTACTGGGATATTCCTGGTGGCGGGGTTGAAAAGGGTGAACTTCCGCGAGATGGAGCTCTTAGAGAATGTATTGAAGAAGCGGGAGTTAGGCTAGATAGCAGTTCGCTCAAACTTCTTCACGAAGATAGTCAACTGGATACCTCTAAGGATACTGTCTTTACTCGCTTAGTTTATAAAGCAGAGTGGGTTGGGGAGAAGCCAATTATCAGATTAGATCCTGAAGAGCATACACACTTTAAATGGGTTACTATGGCTCAAGCTCTAGAGGAGGAGAAGTTAGTTCCTTATTTACGAGAAATTTTTGAAAGGTTAAGAAATGACTTATAATTTTACTGAAGAATACGATATTATTGTAATCGGTGCGGGACATGCTGGGGTCGAGGCTTCCTTGGCTGCCAGCCGTATGGGCTGTAAGGTCTTGCTTGCGACTATCAACATTGAAATGCTGGCTTTCATGCCTTGTAACCCCTCTATCGGTGGTTCTGCCAAGGGAATTGTCGTGCGTGAAGTTGATGCCCTCGGTGGCGAGATGGCCAAGACCATTGACAAAACTTACATCCAGATGAAGATGCTCAATACAGGGAAGGGGCCAGCTGTCCGTGCCCTTCGTGCGCAGGCTGACAAGGAGCTTTACTCTAAGGAAATGCGCAAGACAGTTGAAAATCAAGAAAATCTGACTCTTCGTCAGACCATGATTGATGAGATTTTGGTGGAAGATGGCAAGGTTGTCGGTGTTCGTACAGCGACCCATCAAGAGTATGCTGCTAAGGCTGTTATCGTGACGACAGGGACGGCCCTCCGTGGGGAAATTATCATTGGAGACCTTAAGTATTCATCAGGTCCTAACCACAGCTTGGCTTCTATTAACCTAGCTGATAATCTCAAGGAACTGGGCCTCGAAATTGGTCGTTTCAAGACAGGAACGCCTCCACGTGTCAAGGCTTCTTCTATCAACTACGATGTGACAGAGATTCAGCCAGGGGACGAAGTGCCTAATCACTTCTCCTACACTTCCCGTGATGAGGACTATGTCAAGGACCAAGTGCCATGCTGGTTGACCTACACCAATGGTACCAGTCATGAGATTATCCAAAACAACCTCCACCGTGCGCCTATGTTTACAGGTGTGGTCAAGGGAGTGGGGCCTCGTTACTGTCCGTCGATTGAGGACAAGATTGTGCGTTTTGCGGACAAGGAACGCCACCAACTTTTCCTTGAGCCAGAAGGGCGCAATACAGAGGAAGTCTATGTTCAAGGCCTATCAACCAGTCTACCTGAGGATGTCCAGCGTGACTTGGTTCATTCCATCAAAGGGTTGGAAAATGCAGAGATGATGCGAACAGGTTATGCCATTGAGTATGACATGGTCTTGCCACACCAGTTGCGTGCGACTTTGGAAACCAAGAAAATCTCCGGACTTTTCACTGCTGGTCAGACAAATGGAACGTCAGGTTATGAAGAAGCTGCTGGCCAAGGGATTATCGCGGGTATTAATGCGGCTCTGAAAATCCAAGGCAAGCCTGAATTGATTTTGAAGCGCAGTGACGGTTATATAGGGGTCATGATTGACGATTTGGTGACCAAGGGAACGATTGAGCCTTACCGTCTCTTGACCAGTCGTGCTGAATACCGCCTCATTCTACGTCATGATAATGCTGATATGCGTTTGACTGAGATGGGACGCGAGATTGGCCTTGTGGATGATGAACGCTGGGCTCGTTTTGAAATCAAGAAAAATCAATTTGAAAATGAGATGAAACGCCTAGACAGCATCAAACTCAAGCCAGTCAAGGAAACCAATGCCAAGGTTGAGGAGATGGGCTTCAAGCCGTTGACAGATGCAGTGACAGCCAAGGAATTTCTTCGCCGTCCAGAAGTTTCTTATCAAGATGTGGTGGCTTTCATCGGACCAGCTGCAGAGGACTTGGATGACAAGATTATCGAATTGATTGAAACAGAAATCAAGTACGAAGGCTATATTTCCAAAGCTATGGATCAGGTAGCCAAGATGAAACGAATGGAAGAAAAACGTATTCCAACCAATATCGACTGGGATGACATTGATTCTATTGCAACCGAAGCTCGTCAGAAGTTCAAACTTATCAATCCAGAAACCATCGGTCAAGCTAGCCGTATTTCGGGAGTAAATCCTGCAGATATTTCTATTTTAATGGTGTATTTAGAAGGTAAAAATCGTAGTATTTCTAAAACTCTTCAAAAATCAAAATGATACGTCGTCGGCTTCTTACGAATGAGTTCAAAGCTTGGCTTTGATTCATCTACAGCCTCCCATAGTTCCCCGAACTATGGGAGCTAGCTCAAGTTATGCTTTCGACGAGCCTTCTAG
The DNA here is from genome assembly GCF_001072665.1 of Streptococcus pseudopneumoniae. Lineage (GTDB taxonomy): Bacteria > Bacillota > Bacilli > Lactobacillales > Streptococcaceae > Streptococcus > Streptococcus pseudopneumoniae_S. The sequence goes on from NZ_JVJI01000034.1 coordinate 10,625, forward strand.
TCTGATTTCGATTTTTATTGAGTTTCAATCTCAAAAGAAAGCATAGAAAAAACAGCTCCGTCGGGGCTGTTTTCTTGATTTATTCTTCATCTGGTGTGAGGATCATAGGGATGATAATCGGTTCACGTTCTGTATTTTCATAGAGGAAGGGGCGAATAGCGTTGACAATGGCACCATTGACTGATTGCACGCTAGCGTCCTTGTTTTTCAGTGCGATACGAATAGCATTGAAGAGGATGCGCTGGCTTTGGCGAATCAAGTCACCCGATTCTCTCATGTAGACAAAGCCTCGGCTGAGGATGTCTGGGCCAGACAGAATCATCTGCGATTTGAAGTCAACAGTTGCGACTGCTAGAACGACACCGTCTTCAGATAGATCACGACGGTCTTTGAGGACAGCTGCGCCGATTTCACCGATACGATTTCCATCGACATAGATATCTTGGGCGTTGAAATGACCTGCGATACGAGCTGAGTCAGCAGTAAGGGCAAGCACATCACCATTGCTCATAATAAATATATTGTCCTTCTCAACCCCAGTATCCACTGCTAGTCCAGCGTGGACTTTTTGCATGCGGTATTCACCGTGGACAGGCATGAAGTATTTTGGCTTAATCAAGCGGAGCATGAGCTTTTGCTCTTGCTGGCCACCGTGTCCAGATGTATGGATATTGTTCACTTTACCGTGGATAACTTCAACACCAGCTTCAGAAATGATGTTGATCAGCTTGTTGACGCTAGTAGTGTTTCCAGGGATTGGACTAGAAGAGAAGATAACCGTATCACCTGGTTGGAGTTGCACCTGACGGTGGGTTCCGTTGGCGATACGAGAGAGGGCAGCCATCGGCTCACCCTGACTACCTGTACAGAGGATGAGAACCTCGCCTGCAGGGTAATCTTTGATTTCATTTGGCTCAATAAAGGTTCCCTTAGGAGCTTTGATGTAGCCAAGCTCGATTCCGTTGACAATGGCCTTTTCCATAGAGCGACCAAAGACAGCAATCTTACGTCCAGTCTTAACAGCAGCTTCTGTTGCTTGCTGGAGACGGAAGATATTTGAGGCAAAGGATGCAAAGATGATACGTCCTTCGATGCCTTGGATAATCTTCATGATGGACTGACCAACGACTTTTTCAGAGTTGGTAAAGGTTGGTACTTCCGCATTTGTTGAGTCAGATAGAAGACAGAGAACACCTTCTTCGCCCAGCGCAGCCATACGGTGCAAATCTGCTGGTTCACCAACTGGTGTTAAGTCAAACTTGAAGTCACCCGTACAGACAATTTTCCCTTGAGGAGTATGAATGACAATTCCCAAAGGCTCTGGAATAGAGTGAGTCGTTCTAAAGAAAGTTGCCTTGAGATTTTTAAAGGTCAACTCAGTGTTGTGGTTGATTTCGTAAAGTTTGGCGTTGCGCAAGAGGCCGTGTTCTTCGAGTTTCCCACGGATCAAAGCCAAGGCAAGTGGTCCAGCGTAGATAGGGACATTTGCTTGCTTGAGTAGGAATGGAATCCCACCGATGTGGTCCTCGTGTCCGTGTGTGATTAAGACAGCCTTGACGCGGTCGATATTGTCTACGATGTAAGAGTAGTCAGGAATGACGTAGTCGATACCCAGCAAATCATCTTCTGGGAATTTAATCCCAGCATCGACGATGATAATCTCGTCTTGGTATTCAATTCCGTATGTGTTTTTCCCGATTTCTCCCAGACCACCGATGGCAAAAACGCCAACTTCTTCAGGTTTAAGAGTATAGGCCATATTAGAACTCCGTAATTTCGAAGGCGCCAGTTTCTTTTTCGTAATCTAGCAATTTGTCAGACAAGAGTTCGATATACTCGATATTGTACTCTGGGCGATTTTCTTCGACAAGTTGGCGAGCAGCGATACGGCCCTCAAGTTCTGAGTTAGCATCGATGTCTAGGTATAGTGCGCGTGTTGTTTCACGGCGTGGGCTACGTTCTTTTGTTTCTTGATAAAAAACTTTGTAAATCATATAGTTCCTTTCTATTTACAGGTCAGCTTATTCCAAACTTTTAGCAGAGATTTGTTGATTTCATTCCATTTTGTGTCTAGATTGACCTTGATTCGTTACAATTATTTCAATTATACCACAAAATGAAAAATTAGTAAAAGACGGAAACGAGAAAGTCGTGAGGGGAAGAGGGAGCAAAAGATAGATAGGATTCGTTCGGAGAGCGCTTAGGTGTTATAATTAAAGGGGAAATCTAAAGAGATAGTAGATTTAAGGGAGAATATAGTTCTAGTTTCATTAATCGTTGGTGTAGATGGTTGGGACAGAATGGTATCTTTGAAAAAAGAAAAAGCTCTTGAGAAATCTCGAGAGCAAATAAAAAAGCTGAGACAAAACTCGGGGATTTTCCTGGAGCAGTCCAGGTGGCAGCACCTCTACCTGAAGCGAATGCATCGCAACCTTTGAATGACTTGTCACCAAATCAAACTCGATCTCAGCCTTTACTTAATTCTATCATCTATGAGGTTAAGAAGTCAATCTATAAGTATAACGATGTAGAAATAGCAAGATGGAGTGGAGTGCTTACTAAAAGGCAAAGACAAGCACTTAATTTAAGAGTAAGCAAAAAGAGAGGACCAATGGTAGTCAGGGGTCTTTACAGCTCAAAGCTGAAGGCAGTCCCACACCCGTACCAGAAGTTGGTACCTTTGAACGCTCTGTTACCAGTCGCTCTACGTTATCCTCTCAATATTTATATTTTACTATAACTTACTGAGGGAATCAACTTTAAAAGCATCAAAAAGCTCCTGACCGAAGTCAAGAGCTGTCGAACACTGGGGGCGAATTGTTCAATCGCAATTCCAGTTCTTTAGAAACCAAAGTTTCAGGGATAGCACCGCAACCCGAAGAGTCAACGACTCAACCTGATTTTCCTACCAGTGTTGAATTACATTTTAACATTGATAGACCAACATAGTCAACAGTTTATATAAAAATAGGAATACCAAAAGTAGGATTAAGAATGTTTAGTTTGTTTGAATTTGCGATAGGGTTAGCCTCTTGGTGTTTATAGTCTTTGTAGTCTGTGTCTAAGGGGGAATGCTCTGTTTGTATATCTGGGACACCGCAAAAAAAATTCCTTTGGAAGCTTGCTTTTGTGACTCTCTACTCGCTTTTTCTCCTCCTCGTAACCTATGTCGTTTGGTTTGTATTTTACTTTGGATTAAATGCTTAGATGCCCTGCTCATGCTGGGGCTTTTTGTTTGGGGGCAAAGAAAATTCCCATGTGCCAGCTTTTGTAGTATAATAGTAAGCAGACAAAAAGATAGGAATGTGTTATGAAAGTATTAGCTTTTGATACGTCCAGCAAGGCTCTTTCTCTCGCTATTTTAGAGGACAAGCAGGTTCTTGCCGAGACGACGATTAATATTAAGAAAAATCACAGTATTACCCTTATGCCTGCCATCGATTTTTTGATGGCAAGTTTGGATTGGACACCCAAGGATTTGGACCGAATCGTGGTGGCGGAAGGGCCAGGTAGCTACACAGGTTTGCGAATCGCGGTAGCAACTGCCAAGACTTTGGCTCATACCCTGAACATTGAGTTAGTTGGTATGTCTAGCCTCTTGGCTCTGGTGCCCTACCAACAAGAAGGCTTGTTCGTTCCCTTGATGGATGCGCGTCGCAACAATGTTTATGCAGGATTTTATGAAAATGCCAAACCTGTCATGCCAGAAGCGCACCTATCTTTTGAAGAGGTGTTAGAGAAAGTTAAGGGTGCTAGTCAGGTAACCTTTGTCGGAGAAGTTGCCCCCTTTGTGGAGCAGATTCAAGAACACTTGCCAAGGACTAATTACAAAGAAACCTTGCCTAATGCAGCCAATCTTGCTCTTTTGGCTTGGGACAAGGAAGCAGACTCCTTGCATGATTTTGTGCCGAACTACCTCAAGCGTGTTGAGGCTGAGGAAAACTGGCTCAAGAACCATACCGAGTCTGGTAAGTCCTACATTAAACGCCTATGATAGAAATCAAACGAACTCACCAGCAACCTGATCTGGCTCAAGCCATCTACGCTGTTATGATAGCTGTTTACCCAGTCAGTCCTTGGACGCTGGAACAAATCCAAGCAGACCTGTCCCAAGACCAGACTTGGTATGCTCTAGCTTATGATGGGGAAGAAGTGATTGGCTTTCTAGCTGTGCAGGAGAATCTTTTTGAGGCAGAAGTCCTGCAAATCGCTGTCAAACAAACCTATCAGGGTCAGGGAATTGCATCAGCCTTGTTTGCTCAATTGCCGACAGACAAGGAGATTTTCCTCGAAGTCAGAAAGTCAAATCACCGAGCACAAGCATTTTACAAGAAAGAAAAGATGGCAGTCATCGCTGAGCGAAAGGCCTACTACCATGACCCAGTCGAGGATGCCATTATCATGAAGAGAGAAATAGATGAAGGATAGATATATTTTAGCATTTGAGACATCCTGTGATGAGACCAGTGTCGCCGTCTTGAAAAACGACGATGAGCTCTTGTCTAATGTCATTGCTAGTCAAATTGAGAGCCACAAACGTTTTGGGGGCGTAGTGCCAGAAGTAGCCAGTCGTCACCATGTCGAGGTCATTACAGCCTGCATCGAGGAGGCGTTGGCAGAAGCAGGGATTACCGAAGACGATGTAACAGCTGTGGCGGTTACCTATGGACCTGGCTTGGTGGGAGCTTTACTAGTTGGTTTATCAGCTGCTAAGGCCTTTGCTTGGGCACATGGACTTCCGCTGATTCCCGTTAACCACATGGCTGGTCACCTTATGGCAGCTCAGAGCGTGGAGCCTTTGGAGTTTCCCTTGCTAGCCCTCTTGGTCAGCGGTGGACACACAGAGTTGGTTTATGTTTCGGAGGCTGGTGACTACAAGATTGTTGGGGAAACGCGAGATGACGCGGTTGGTGAGGCCTATGATAAGGTCGGCCGTGTCATGGGCTTGACCTATCCTGCCGGTCGTGAGATTGACGAGCTGGCTCATCAGGGGCAGGATATTTATGACTTTCCTCGTGCCATGATTAAGGAAGATAATCTGGAGTTTTCATTCTCAGGTTTGAAATCTGCCTTTATCAATCTTCACCATAATGCCGAGCAAAAGGGAGAAAGTCTGTCTACAGAGGACTTGTGTGCATCCTTCCAAGCAGCTGTCCTGGATATTCTCATGGCAAAAACTAAGAAGGCTTTGGAGAAATACCCTGTTAAAACTCTAGTCGTGGCAGGTGGTGTGGCAGCCAATAAAGGTCTCAGAGAACGCCTAGCAACCGAAATCGCAGATGTCAAGGTCATCATTCCACCTCTGCGCCTCTGCGGAGACAATGCAGGTATGATTGCCTATGCCAGCGTCAGCGAATGGAACAAAGAAAACTTTGCAAGCTTGGACCTCAATGCCAAACCAAGTCTCGCTTTTGATACCATGGAATAAAGAGTCAGCTTAGGGCTGGCTTTTTTGCTCTCTTAAATGTCAGAATATTTTGACAAATAATTGTGAATAATGATATACTATATAAAAAATAGGAGGTGGTGAGATGATTGAGAGAATGGAGTTGGGAGAATTTTACAAGGAATTACGTTTGGCGAGAAAGCTCAAGCAGTCAGATGTGGCTTGTGCTGGTCTAACAGCCTCTCAGTTGTCCAAGTTTGAACTAGGGCAGTCTATGCTATCTGCGGATAAGTTGATCCTAGCCATCCAAGGGATCAATATGAATTTTGATGAGTTTGGTCATAAGCTAAACAATTATCAAGAATCCCTACATATGCAGATTGGTAGAAAGGTTGTGGATCGCTTTGCCCACCAAGATATAGCTGGTTTAGAGCAACTGTTGGAGGAAGTCGAGCAAGAACAGATGGCAGAGACCTATCGTCGTTTGAATGCCATTGTAATTAAAAACGCACTCCATTCCTTAAATAAGAACTATCCATTAGTAAAAGAAGATAGCGAGTTTTTGACTATCTATCTCTATGCTATTGAGTCTTGGACCTGGTTTGAACTCTATCTCTTTTGCAATACCATGCCCTTCTTGAGCAATCAAGATTTGATATTTTTATCGACCGCTTTAATTGAGAAATCTAGGGAATTTAAAGAGTTGGTACATAATCGATTGTATATGAAAAGTGGATTTCTGAATATTATATCAGAACTCATGGAGCGTAAACTTTTCTCTTATATCCCAATTTTTGAAGCTGAGCTAGAGAGCATGCTTCGTCCATACGATGTTTTTGAAAAAGTATTGTGGCAGTTTTTAAAGAAAATGAAGATTTTCCTTCAAACCAAAGGAAGCAATCAAAAAGAGATTGAAAGATTTATCCAATCTCTGCAAGTATTAGAAAATCCACAATTGCTAGCCCTCTTCGAATTGCGTTTGAAGCAATACAAAGAACTTATTGAGTAGTCAACAATTGCAAATCTGAAATTTCTATAAGAAAAAATATCAAATATGCGATTTTCTAAAATAAGCTAATTTTCGTGTTATACTATCCTTGTAAAGCACTTCAAGCAGATCCTAAGTCGCAGAAGTGGTTTATAGATGGGAATTCGTACAGTATATGTTTAATTATGAGCATACTGTAAATGGCTGGACTAAAAGTGAAACTTGGCGTCCTAGATAAAATGAGGTAAACGATGGAAAAACAAAGTCAGTTACAAATGTTAATTCATTCCCTATACAATAATAAAGAAATTAGCTTGACGGAAGAATTTAGGAAGCAATTGCTGGAAACAGCAAAACAGTTCTCTAGTACTAATGAAGATTTGTTAGCTGTACGTCTTTCTTTTGCCGTCTCTAAAGAATTGTTGAGCTTTAAAGGTGAACCGCCGACAGAGTTGTTGGATTTAGCAAAATTTGTCCAAAAGAAAGAAGCTAAATACAAGCAGGGAATAGTGTGGTCTGGTATTTTTAAGATATGATTTATTATAAAATACGGCATGAACATCATATAATGGATGAATCTGAATATGAGCAAGGCTTGGAGTTCAATATTAAACCAAGTCTTGTTTTCTATACACTGGAACTTTAAAAGGAGTTGTGATGAAAGTATTTCTTCAAAATAGAAATTTTAGGCAATTAACCATCAACCAGTGGATTTCAACGGTTGGGGATACGATTTTTTATCTGGCCTTTTTGAATTATGTGGCAGATGCATCTTTTGCCCCTTTGGCGATTTTACTGATCACGATTTCAGAAACCCTTCCTCAAGTTCTGCAAATCTTTCTGGGAGTTTTGGCGGATTTTCAACATCATCGTGTCCTAAAATATACAATGATTAGTTTTGCAAAATTTTTGCTTTACTCTATCGTTTCTTTATCACTTTCAGGGCAGTCCTTTTCCTTGTTATTAGTAGCATTTATTTGTCTGATTAACCTCTTATCTGACACATTGAGTTATTTTTCAGGCGCCATGCTCACTCCGATTTTCATTAGAATTATTGGGCAAGACCATCTGGCAGAAGCTATTGGATTTAAACAGTCAACTGTTAGTTTAGTGAAAACAATCAGTAATATTCTAGGAGGAGTCTTACTAGGTATTCTATCTATCCAGTCTATTTCCTTACTGAATGCTCTGACCTTTTTAATCGCATTTTTAGGTATTCTTTTCATAAAAACAGACCTCTTGAAAGTAGAAAAAACGATTAGCTATCAAGAAGGACTCTCTGTAAAATCCTTTTGCCAGCATCTGCTCCAATCATCAAAATTGATATGGAATATGAATAAGGTACTCTTGGTTTTGTTTATTATCTCTATTAGTCAAGCAGTGATAAATGTTACAGTTCCTGTTTCTACTCTGTTTTTGAGGAATCAGCCCTTTTTGAATTTACAAACAGGTCAATCTCTTGCCTTGTTATCCACCCTTGAATTGTCAGCCCTTATTGTCGGAAGCCTTGTGAGTGGCTATCTGAAGAATACAATCTCCATAAAACTAGCCCTATATGCCTCGCTTATTATCCAATTACTCCTTTTAGTTGGCTTTGTGGCAGTTCGTTTTGACTGGATTCTTATCTTTAGTGCCTTGGATGCCTTTTTCGCAGGTATCCTCTCTCCTCGATTACAGGAACTCATTTTTAAACAAATACCTGAGGAGTCAATGGGAGCAGTTCAATCCTCTATCGGCGCCATTACAGTTGTTTTACCTAGCTTATTTACAATAGCTTTGGTAACCATTGCTACTAGCTTTGGAACTCTGGCAGTTAGCTTTGTTTTATTGCTATTTCTTCTAGCTGCCTTTATCATACTCTTGAATATCCGTGAAAACATTTAGCGAAGAATGTGTATATTATATGTTTGAGACTGGATTCCAGTCTGTTTATGATGGCTACAATCAGCAGACTGTTAAATTTTTGAGAAAGTTGCTTGACATTTTAGACCAATCGGTTTATAATTAAAAAATGTAGAGGTAAATACATGAGAAAAGAAGAAAAAACAAGACTACGAAGAGAGAAAATCATTACCGCTGCTTTGTTTGAATTTGCTACAAAAGGCTATCAAGGTTTTGTCATCAATGAACTTTGTAAAGTGGATGGTATTGCCAAAGGAGTTTTGTATCATAATTTTTCAGGGAAATCAGACCTCTATCTAACTTGGTTTCAGGATATGAACATCAATTATCACAGGTTTTGGATATGATGATTTATGGAATACTAGAGGAAGATTCCTCTAAAAAAGGAGAAAAATAATGTCGAAAATTTGGAAATGGTTGTTACTAATTGCGGGTATTTTTGCAGTTTTTGCAGGTTTTAATATGTTTGCACATCCTCTTATTAGCTTGGCTTCCATGACTTTCTTGTTTGCACTTGTATTTGCAGTTCAAGGGATTTCTGAGATTGTACAATACTTCAAATCAGAAGAAAAGCATGGCTGGAATTTATTTGGAGGAATTGTTACCCTCATCCTCGCTCTTACCTTATTCTCAGGTAGCTTTATTGAAATGGTAACATTTGTACCATTTATCATTTCTTTATGGGCCTTGACAAATGGTATTACAAAAACTATCGTTGGTTTCAAGGTTCGTAAGACGGATAAATCGGTAGGTACCCCTCTAGTTTGGATGGGGATTTTAGGAATCGTAGCAGGTTTAATCATGATGGGATACCCATTGATGACCGGTCTCTATATTAGTTACACCATTGCCTTTGTCTTTATTTATCAAGGTATTGTGGCAATTGTTCAATTCTTCAAGATTAAATAAGAATAAAATGGAGTCTGTCTGATTACAATCAGCAGACTTTTTTCTCTTTCCTGAATGTGTTATAATAGTCCATGCTATGGCTGGAGCCTTTTCAGCCTACTTATACTCTTCGAAAATCTCTTCAAACTGCGTCAGCTTCTATCTGCAACCTCAAAACAATGTTTTGAGCAACCTGTGGCCAGCTTTCTAGTTTGCTCTTTGATTTTCATTGAGTATTATTAAGACAATATGAGGAGAAAGATGAAAGAAAAAGGATTTTGGGAGGGGGCGCAGGCGGCCATGCCAACGGCCCTTGGTTATGTCAGTATTGGCTTGGCCTGTGGGATTATTGGTGCGCCCTATGTGACACCTGTTGAGATGGGCTTGATGAGCCTCTTTGTTTATGCTGGGAGTGCCCAGTTTGCCATGTTGGCACTGATTGCGGTTCAAGCACCTGTGGCAGCTATTGCTATGACGGTCTTTTTGATTAATTTGCGTCTCTTTTTGTTGAGTTTGCATGCGTCAACTTATTTCCGTCATACCAGTCTCTGGCAAAATATCGGTATGTCTAGTCTCTTGACGGATGAGACTTATGGCGTTTTGATGGGCGAGTTAGCCCATACAGACAAGGTCAATCCTATGTGGATGCACGGAAACAATCTCAACAGCTATGTGGCTTGGTTTGTGGGAACAGTTGTCGGAACGGCTCTGGGTGGTCTGCTGCCAAATCCAGAAATCTTTGGCTTGGATTTTGCCCTGGTTGGGATGTTCATCGGCATTTTTGCTTCGCAATTCCAGATTATGCAAAGACGGATTCCTGTCCGCAATCTGCTCATTATCCTAGCAGTTGTTGCGGTGTCCTTCTTTTTACTCTTAACAGTGGTGTCTCAGTCGCTAGCTGTTCTGTTTGCGACGCTACTTGGTTGTACAATGGGGGTGGTTTTAGATGGTCAGTAAGTATCTTTTATTAGCAGTTATTTTCTCTGGCTTAGTGACTTGGATTCCCCGTATGATTCCCTTCATCTTGGTCAAGTATAAGGGCTTGCCTGCAATCGTTGAGCGTTTTTTGAAATTCTTGCCCGTTTCTATTATCTTTGCCTTGATTCTTTCAAGCGTAGTGACAGGCAAGGTTGGGAGTCTTCCTCAAATCAAATGGCTGGACTTCTTAGCAGTCTTTCCAACAGCTTGGGTAGCCTTTCGCTACCGTAATCTAGTCGGCACAGTTCTCTTTGGAGTGGTCTTGATTGGAGTCTTGCGTTTGGTCTTTTAATACTCTTCGAAAATCAAATTCAAACCACGTCAGCGTCGCCTTACCGTACTCAAGTACAG
>NZ_JVJI01000035.1:0-511 GCF_001072665.1 Streptococcus pseudopneumoniae
TGATCCAACAGATCCAACCAAACCAGGACAACCAACAGAAGTAGTACCATATGTACCAGGATATACTCCAAAAGATGGAAATGGTCAACCACTTAAACCGGTAGATCCAAACGATCCAACTAAAGGATATGAAGTACCAAATGTCCCAACAGATCCAGGAAAAGATACAGTAATTAACTATGAAGCAAATGACGCTAACCTAGTAGTTAAATATGTAGATGAAAATGGAAAAGAACTTAAACCTACAGAAACAACAAAAGGAAAAGTAGGAGATGAGTACACTACAGAAGGAAAAGTGATTGACGGATACGTATTAGTACGAGTAGAAGGTGAAGCGAAAGGTAAGATTGGTAAAGACGGTTCAACAGTAACTTATGTTTACAAGCCACTTGGTTCATGGGTACCAAACATCCCAGGACAACCAACAGACCCAATCAAATATCCAAACGATCCAACAGATCCAACCAAACCAGGCAAGGATAAACCAGTTCTTCCGTACGTGCCAGGATAC
>NZ_JVJI01000036.1:0-582 GCF_001072665.1 Streptococcus pseudopneumoniae
GTTCAATCTCATTTGAAAAGCGAATCGGGCCAAACGTTAGAGTTCGCTTATGGAATAAATATATTCGTAAGGATCGTGTTTTGAAAAAATTTGTCAAAATAGGTTTGAAGAAAGCAGATACGGAAACTTATATCGAAGACGAAGCTCAGGTGAAATCCTATCTAGAGCAGTACGGTATCACTGCTAAGGACTTGGATTCTTACTACGACGAAATCGTCAACCAGAAAGTTCTGAAAGATTGGTGCTCGATTTATGACAGTAAGTACTCGCCAAGCAACTATGGTGAGGTTAAGATTGAAACGCAGTGGGAGAATTGGTGATAATATGAAGAAAATACTCGGTTTAGTATCCTTATTCGTGATAATCGTATCATCTTGTTTCTACTTTTTTATCCATCAACCTAAAAATATTTTTGATGAGATTTATCAGGAGACGGAGAAAACCTATCGGTCAAATAATATTTTAAGAAACATAGATGGGTTTAAAATCAGACCCGATTGGCCTAACGATGGAGAATATTTTGCATACACCCCTTCAGGGAAGTATCAAACTCATCCTGAAGGTTATAAAGACATAAGTATT
>NZ_JVJI01000037.1:0-40580 GCF_001072665.1 Streptococcus pseudopneumoniae
GACGAAGTCAGCTCAAAATACTGTTTTGAGGTTGCAGATAGAACTGACGAAGTCAGCTCAAAACACCGTTTTGAGGTTGCAGATAGAACTGACGAAGTCAGTAACATATACCTACGGCAAGGCGACGTTGACGTGGTTTGAAGAGATTTTCGAAGAGTATTAGAAAATGCCGATAAGGGTCTGCATACCAAGACTAGTCATGATGATGGCGATCCAGCAAAGTGCTCCAAGGAGAATGGATTTGCCGCTAGATTTGACCAATCCAATGAGATTGGTTTTGAGACCGATAGCACTCATAGCCATGACGATAAGGAATTTGGAGAGTTGTTTGAGAGGAGTAAAGAAGCTACTAGACATACCGAGAGAGGTCAGGAGAGTGGTTAGGAGAGATGCAAGGATAAAGTACAGGATAAAAAGTGGGATGACTTTTTTCAGTTGCAAGCCTTGCTTATTTTTTTGCTGGCGGCTTTGCCAGTAGGAGAGAAAGAGCGTAATAGGAATGATTGCTAAGGTGCGCGTGAGTTTGACAATGGTTGCGGATTCGAGGGTATTGGTCTGGTAGAGACTGTCCCAAGCGCTAGCTGTGGCGGTTACAGAGGAAGTATCATTGACCGCAGTCCCTGCAAAGAGGGCAAATCCTTCATTAGACAAGTGAAGCCAAGTTCCCAGGGTTGGAAAGATGAACGCAGCCAAGACATTGAAGAAAAAGATAACAGAGATGGCTTGGGCTACTTCTTTTTCCTTAGCATGGATAACAGGCGCTGTCGCAGCAATGGCAGAACCACCACAGATGGAAGAACCTACTCCAATCAAGGTGGCGAGTTTTGTGTCCAGTGCAAAGAAGCGCTGGAAGAGGTAGGCAACAATCAAGGCTATTGAGATGGTGGACAGGATGACAGGGAGTGAAGATTGTCCAACTGCGAAGACTTGCGAGATATTGAGACCAAAACCAAGCAAGATAACGGCATACTGGAGCAATTTCTTGGAACTAAAGGTCAATCCAGCATCCATTTGTTTATAAGGCGAGAGAAAGGGATGGAGAAGCATACCTATGAAAATTGCAAAGACAGGCGCGCCAATCACAGGGAAGAATCCTCCTAAATACCAAGATACGATTGAAATGAGAAGGCAGGCCAAGATGCCTGCTCCATTTTTTGATAGAAATGACATAAAAGCCTCCAAATAGAATCTGTTACCATTATAGACCTGTAAACAGGAAAAGTAAAATAGAAAGTGGAAAGCTATTCTATCATGTATTTTTGCGGTCGGGGGGCTTTTGTAGTATAATAGAGATACGTTTTGAAAGTAGGAGGTATCTATGGACTTAACTAAGCGCTTTAATAAACAGTTAGATAAGATTCAAGTTTCGTTGATTCGTCAGTTTGACCAGGCTATTTCGAAGATTCCTGGGGTCTTGCGTTTGACCTTGGGGGAACCTGATTTTACAACGCCAGATCATGTCAAGGAGGCGGCCAAGCGAGCGATTGATCAGAACCAATCCTACTATACAGGGATGAGTGGCCTGCTGACTCTACGTCAGGCAGCCAGTGACTTTGTTAAGGAAAAGTACCAACTGGACTATGCTCCTGAAAATGAAATCTTGGTTACAATTGGGGCGACAGAGGCTTTATCTGCTACTTTGACAGCTATTTTGGAAGAGGGAGACAAGGTGCTCTTGCCAGCTCCTGCTTATCCGGGTTATGAGCCAATTGTCAATCTAGTTGGGGCAGAGATTGTCGAGATTGACACAACTGAAAATGGGTTTGTCTTGACTCCTGAGATGTTGGAGAAGGCCATTTTGGAGCAAGGTGACAAGCTCAAGGCGGTTATTCTCAACTATCCAGCTAATCCGACAGGAATTACCTATAGTCGGGAACAATTGGAGGCCTTGGCAACTGTTTTACGCAAGTACGAAATTTTCGTTGTCTGTGATGAGGTTTACTCAGAATTGACCTATACAGGGGAAGTCCATGTATCTCTGGGAACTATGTTGAGAGATCAGGCTATTATTATCAATGGTCTATCTAAATCACATGCCATGACAGGTTGGCGTTTGGGTCTGATTTTTGCTCCTGCAACCTTTACAGCTCAGTTGATTAAGAGTCACCAGTACTTGGTTACTGCCGCAAATACCATGGCTCAACATGCTGCGGTGGAAGCCTTGACAGCTGGTAGAAACGATGCGGAACCTATGAAGAAGGAATACATCCAGCGTCGGGACTATATTATCGAGAAAATGACTGCTCTTGGTTTTGAGATTATCAAACCAGACGGTGCCTTTTATATCTTTGCTAAGATTCCAGCGGGCTACAATCAAGATTCTTTTGCTTTTCTGAAGGATTTTGCTCAGAAGAAGGCTGTTGCCTTTATCCCTGGTGCGGCCTTTGGGCGTTATGGAGAAGGTTATGTTCGCCTGTCTTATGCGGCTAGCATGGAGACTATAAAAGAAGCCATGAAACGACTTGAGGAGTATATGAGAGAAGCATGATTCAGTCTATCACGAGTCAAGGCTTGGTGCTCTACAATCGTAACTTTCGTGAGGATGATAAGCTAGTCAAGATTTTTACCGAGCAGGCTGGCAAGTGCATGTTTTTCGTTAAACATGCTGGCCAGTCTAAACTGGCGCCTGTTATTCAGCCCTTGGTGCTGGCTCGATTTCTCTTGCGAATCAATGATGATGGGCTCAGTTACATTGAGGACTATCATGAGGTGATGACTTTTCCCAAGATTAATAGTGACCTCTTTGTCATGGCCTATGCGACCTATGTGGCAGCTCTTGCAGATGCTAGTCTGCAGGACAATCAGCAGGATGCTCCCTTGTTTGCTTTTTTGCAAAAGACTTTGGAGTTGATGGAAGCAGGCTTGGATTATCAGGTTTTGACTAATATTTTTGAAATTCAAATCTTGACCAGATTTGGAATCAGCCTCAATTTTAATGAGTGTGTCTTTTGTCATCGGATCGGTCAGGCTTTTGACTTTTCTTTCAAATATGGAGCCTGCCTCTGCCCAGAGCATTATCATGAGGATGAGAGACGTTGCCATCTCAATCCCAATATCCCTTATTTGCTCAATCAGTTTCAAGCCATTGATTTTGAGACTTTGGAGACCATTTCGCTTAAGCCTGAAATCAAGCAAGAGCTACGCCAATTTATGGATCAACTATACGAAGAGTACGTTGGGATTCACCTAAAATCAAAGAAATTTATTGATTCCCTATCCGACTGGGGACAATTACTAAAAGAGGAAAATAAATGAAAAAAATCGCAGTAGATGCCATGGGGGGCGATTACGCACCTCAAGCCATCGTTGAGGGTGTCAATCAAGCCCTAGCTGACTTTTCAGATATCGAGGTTCAACTCTACGGAGATGAAGCTAAAATCAAGCAATATCTGAAAGCCACAGAGCGCGTCAGCATTATCCATACGGATGAGAAGATTGATTCAGACGATGAACCTACGAGAGCTATTCGGAAGAAGAAAAATGCCAGTATGGTCTTGGCGGCCAAGGCTGTCAAAGAGGGTGAAGCAGATGCTGTTCTTTCCGCAGGAAATACAGGTGCTTTACTAGCAGCAGGATTTTTCATCGTGGGTCGTATCAAGAATATCGACCGACCAGGGCTTATGTCAACCTTGCCGACTATTGATGGGAAAGGTTTTGACATGCTAGACCTCGGTGCCAATGCGGAAAATACAGCCCAGCACCTCCATCAATACGCGGTTCTAGGTTCTTTCTATGCTAAAAATGTCCGTGGAATTGCGCAACCACGCGTTGGCTTGCTCAACAATGGAACAGAGAGTAGTAAGGGCGACCCGCTTCGTAAGGAAACTTATGAATTACTAGCAGCTGATGAAAGTTTGAACTTTATTGGAAACGTGGAAGCGCGTGATTTGATGAATGGAGTTGCGGATGTTGTCGTGGCAGATGGTTTCACGGGAAACGCTGTGCTCAAATCCATTGAAGGGACAGCTATGGGAATCATGGGCTTGCTCAAGACCGCTATTACAAGTGGTGGTCTCCGAGCGAAACTAGGCGCACTTCTTCTCAAGGATAGCCTCAGAGGTTTGAAAAAACAGCTCAACTACTCAGATGTTGGTGGAGCAGTCTTGTTTGGTGTTAAGGCACCAGTTGTCAAGACTCATGGCTCAAGCGATGCCAAGGCTGTTTATAGTACGATTCGCCAGATTCGTACCATGCTAGAAACAGACGTAGTTGCCCAGACTGCGCGTGAATTTTCAGGAGAATAAAAGAGATGACAGAAAAAGAAATTTTTGACCGTATTGTGACCATTATCCAAGAGCGACAGGGAGAGGACTTTGTCGTGACAGAATCCTTGAGTCTGAAAGACGATTTGGATGCGGACTCAGTTGACTTGATGGAGTTTATCTTGACACTGGAAGATGAATTTAATATCGAAATCAGCGATGAGGAAATTGACCAACTCCAAAGTGTAGGAGATGTGGTAGAAGTCGTCAAAAGTAAAGAATAGCAAGATAAGAAGAGTTGCATGTTGCTAAGAATGTAGATAAATATCCTATTTGACAATTATCTACATTTTAGTCTTTATAAACATATATTTTAGGTAGGACGTTTGTTCTACCTATTTTTTTATCCGAAAAGTGCAGTTGGGAGGGAGATAGGCGCATTTGGGAAGGAAGTCCAGTTTTTGTTTAGTGATTAGGGTAAGATAGTTGTTATCAGATGAGTTTATACTCTTCGAAAATCAAATTCAAACCACGTCAACGTCGCCTTACCGTAGGTATGGTTACTGACTTCGTCAGTTCTATCTGCAACCTCAAAACAGTGTTTTGAGCTGACTTCGTCAGTCTTATCTACAACCTCAAAACAGTGTTTTGAGCAGCCTGTGGCTAGTTTCCTAGTTTGCTCTTTGATTTTCATTGAGTATTAGGAAAAGGAGATGAATATGAAATTTGGGAAACGTCACTATCGTCCGCAGGTGGATCAGATGGACTGCGGTGTAGCTTCATTAGCCATGGTTTTTGACTACTATGGTAGCTATTATTCCTTGGCTCACTTGCGAGAATTGGCCAAGACAACCATGGATGGGACGACGGCTTTGGGCTTGGTCAAGGTGGCAGAGGAGATTGGCTTTGAGACGCGAGCGATCAAGGCAGATATGACGCTGTTTGCCTTGCCAGATTTGACCTTTCCTTTTGTTGCACATGTGCTTAAGGAAGGAAAATTGTTCCACTACTATGTGGTGACTGGGCAGGACAAGGACAGCATTCATATTGCCGATCCGGATCCTGGGGTGAAATTGACCAAACTGTCACGTGAGCGTTTTGCGGAAGAATGGACAGGAGTGACTCTTTTTATGGCACCTAGTCCAGACTACAAGCCTCATAAGGATCAAAAGAATGGTCTGCTCTCTTTTATCCCTATATTAGTGAAGCAGCGTGGCTTGATTGCTAATATCGTTTTGGCAACACTCTTGGTAACCTTGATTAACATTGTGGGTTCTTATTATCTGCAGTCTATCATTGATACCTATGTGCCAGATCAGATGCGTTCGACGCTTGGGATTATTTCTATTGGGCTGGTTATCGTCTATATTCTCCAGCAAATCTTGTCTTACGCTCAGGAGTATCTCTTACTTGTTTTGGGGCAACGCTTGTCTATTGATGTGATTTTGTCCTATATCAAGCATGTTTTTCACCTGCCTATGTCCTTTTTTGCGACACGTCGTACAGGGGAAATCGTGTCTCGTTTCACGGATGCTAACAGTATCATTGATGCGCTGGCTTCGACCATTCTTTCGATTTTCCTAGATGTATCAACGGTTGTCATTATTTCTCTTGTTTTATTTTCACAAAATACCAATCTCTTTTTCATGACTTTATTGGCGCTCCCTATCTACACAGTGATTATCTTTGCCTTTATGAAGCCGTTTGAAAAGATGAATCGGGATACCATGGAAGCCAATGCGGTTCTGTCTTCTTCTATCATTGAGGACATCAATGGTATTGAAACTATCAAGTCCTTGACCAGTGAAAGTCAGCGTTACCAAAAGATTGACAAGGAATTTGTGGATTATCTGAAAAAATCCTTTACCTATAGTCGAGCAGAGAGTCAGCAAAAGGCTCTGAAAAAGGTTGCCCATCTCTTGCTCAATGTCGGCATTCTCTGGATGGGGGCTGTTCTAGTTATGGATGGCAAGATGAGTTTGGGGCAGTTGATTACCTATAATACCTTGCTGGTTTACTTTACTAATCCTTTGGAAAATATCATCAACCTGCAAACTAAGCTTCAGACAGCGCAGGTTGCCAATAACCGTCTAAATGAGGTTTATCTGGTAGCTTCGGAGTTTGAGGAGAAGAAAACGGTTGAGGATTTGAGCTTGATGAAGGGAGATATGACCTTCAAGCAGGTTCATTACAAGTATGGCTATGGTCGAGATGTCTTGTCAGATATCAATTTGACTATTCCCCAAGGCTCTAAGGTGGCTTTTGTGGGGATTTCGGGGTCAGGTAAGACGACCTTAGCTAAGATGATGGTTAATTTTTACGACCCAAGTCAAGGAGAGATTAGTCTGGGTGGTGTCAATCTCAATCAGATTGATAAAAAAGCCCTGCGCCAGTATATCAACTATCTGCCTCAACAGCCCTATGTCTTTAACGGAACGATTTTGGAGAATCTTCTCCTTGGAGCCAAGGAGGGGACGACACAGGAAGATATCTTACGGGCGGTCGAATTGGCAGAGATTCGGGAGGATATCGAGCGTATGCCCCTGAATTACCAGACAGAATTGACTTCGGATGGGGCAGGAATTTCAGGTGGTCAACGTCAGAGAATCGCTCTGGCGCGTGCTCTCTTGACAGATGCGCCTGTCTTGATTTTGGATGAGGCGACCAGCAGTTTGGATATTTTGACAGAGAAGCGAATTGTAGATAATCTCATGGCTTTAGATAAGACCTTGATTTTCATCGCCCACCGCTTGAGCATTGCTGAGCGGACAGAGAAAGTTGTTGTCTTGGATCAGGGCAAGATTGTCGAAGAAGGAAAGCATGCTGATTTGCTTGCACAGGGTGGCTTTTACGCCCATTTGGTCAATAGCTAGAAAGAGGAGAGGATGAAACCAGAATTTTTAGAAAGTGCGGAGTTTTATAATCGTCGTTACCATAATTTTTCCAGTCGGGTGATTGTACCCATGTCGCTTTTGCTCGTGTTTTTGCTTGGCTTTGCAACTTTGGCAGAGAAGGAGATGAGTTTGTCTACTAGAGCTACTATCGAGCCTAGTCGTATCCTTGCAAATATCCAGTCAACTAGCAACAATCGCATTCTTGTCAATCATTTGGAAGAAAATAAGCTGGTTAAAAAGGGAGAACTGTTGGTTCAATATCAAGAAGGGGCAGAGGGTGTCCAAGCGGAGGCCTATGCTAGTCAGTTGGACATGCTTAAGGATCAAAAAAAGCAATTGGAGTATTTGCAAAAAAGTCTGCAAGAAGGGGAGAACCACTTTCCAGAGGAGGATAAATTTGGCTACCAAGCCACCTTTCGCGACTACATCAGTCAAGCAAGCAGTCTTAGGGCTAGTACATCGCAACAAAATGAGACCATCGCGTCCCAGAATGCAGCAGCTAGTCAAACCCAAGCTGAAATCGGCAACCTCATCAGCCAAACAGAGGCTAAAATTCGCGATTACCAGACAGCTAAGTCAGCTATTGAAACAGGTACTTCCTTG
Source organism: Streptococcus pseudopneumoniae (assembly GCF_001072665.1). Taxonomy (GTDB): domain Bacteria; phylum Bacillota; class Bacilli; order Lactobacillales; family Streptococcaceae; genus Streptococcus; species Streptococcus pseudopneumoniae_S. Next base: position 7,700 of record NZ_JVJI01000037.1, read on the forward strand.
GCCAGTCAGAATCTAGCCTACTCTCTCTACCAGTCTTACAAGTCTCAGGGTGAGGAAAATCCGCAAACTAAGGCTCAGGCTGTTGCGCAGGTTGAAGCTCAGCTTTCTCAGTTAGAATCCAGTCTCGCTACTTACCGCGTCCAGTATGCAGGTTCAGGTACCCAGCAAGCCTATGTGTCAGGCTTAAGCAGTCAATTGGAATCCCTCAAATCACAACACTTGGCTAAGGTTGGTCAGGAATTGACCCTTCTAGATCAGAAAATCTTGGAGGTGGAGTCAGGTAAGAAAGTACAGGGAAGTCTTCTAGACAAGGGGAAAATTACGGCCAGTGAGGATGGGGTGCTTCACATTAATCCTGAGACCAGTGATTCTAGCATGGTAGCAGAAGGTGCCCTACTAGCCCAACTCTATCCGTCCTTGGAAAAAGAAGGGAAAGCCAAACTTACAGCTTATCTAAGTTCAAAGGATGTAGCAAGAGTCAAGATTGGGGACTCTGTTCGTTATACGACGACTCATGATACCAAGAATCAAATTTTCCTAGATTCGATTATTACAAGTATTGATGCGACAGCTACTAAGACTGAAAAAGGGAATTTCTTTAAAATCGAGGCGGAGACTGATCTAACTTCTGAGCAGGCAGAAAAACTTCGGTACGGGGTGGAAGGTCGTCTGCAGATGATTACAGGTAAGAAAAGTTACCTGCGCTATTATTTGGATCAATTTTTGAACAAAGAGTAATGTTCGTGTTTTTAGAGTTAAATGATTTTAAAACTGTGAGAAAGATGCTTCTTGCAGTTTTTTCTTTACGTTTTTTGAGATTATTGTTCTATTTATTCGGTTAAATTCTTGTAATTTTAGGTTTTTTATGGTAGAATGTGCTCAAGTAATACGAAAGGCGAACTTTAAAATGTCAAAACAATTGATCTATTCGGGAAAAGCTAAAGATATCTATACAACTGAGGATGAAAATCTTATTATTTCAACTTACAAGGACCAGGCGACTGCTTTCAATGGTGTTAAGAAGGAGCAGATTGCGGGCAAGGGAGTGTTGAATAATCAGATTTCATCTTTTATTTTTGAGAAATTAAATGCGGCTGGTGTGGAGACTCACTTTGTGGAGAAAATTTCAGACACGGAACAACTCAATAAAAAGGTGGAAATCATTCCTTTGGAAGTCGTGCTACGCAACTACACGGCTGGTTCCTTTTCAAAACGTTTTGGCGTAGACGAAGGAATCGCCTTGGAGACTCCGATTGTTGAATTTTACTACAAAAATGATGATTTGGATGATCCATTCATCAATGATGAGCATGTGAAATTCCTACAGATTGCGGATGACCAGCAGATTGCCTACTTGAAGGAAGAAACCCGTCGTATCAATGAACTTTTGAAAGTCTGGTTTGCTGAGATTGGGCTTAAGTTGATTGACTTTAAGCTAGAGTTCGGTTTTGACAAGGATGGCAAGATTATCTTAGCAGATGAATTTTCACCGGATAACTGTCGCTTGTGGGATGCGGATGGCAACCACATGGATAAGGATGTTTTCCGTAGGGGACTAGGTGAGTTAACCGATGTTTATGAAGTTGTTTGGGAGAAGCTGCAAGATTTGAAATAATCTGTTTGCAACGGAAAACCTTCGTCTCTCAACTAAAAGGACTCAGGCTGAAAAGGTCCCCCAGACCTTTTCACTCCGTAGGGGATTAGGAGAGCTAACAGACGTTTACGAGATTGTCTGGGAAAAGTTGCAGGAATTGAAATAACAACCTCAAGGCTGTTTGGGAACATTGTAAGAGCTGAAATAAAGGAATAAGAATTGATGGATAAACGTATTTTTGTTGAAAAAAAGGCTGATTTTCAGGTCAAATCAGAGAGTTTGGTTAGAGAACTCCAGCATAACTTGGGACTTTCAAGCTTGAAAAGTATTCGTATTGTGCAAGTGTATGATGTCTTTGATTTGGCAGAGGGTTTGTTTGCACCTGCAGAGAAACACATCTTCTCTGAGCAGGTGACAGACCATGTCTTGGACGAAGTGGCTGTACAGGCGGTTCTTGCTAACTATGCTTTCTTTGCCATTGAAAGCCTGCCAGGGCAGTTTGACCAGCGTGCGGCTTCTTCACAGGAAGCCTTGCTTTTACTAGGAAGTTCGAGTGATGTAACGGTTAATACAGCCCAACTTTACTTGGTGAATAAAGATATTGATGCGACTGAGTTGGAAGCGGTCAAGAACTACTTGCTCAATCCAGTTGATTCTCGTTTCAAGGACATCACGACAGGGATTGCCAAGCAGGAATTTTCAGAGTCAGACAAGACCATTCCTAAATTGACTTTCTTTGAAAGCTATACAGCAGAAGATTTTGCCCGCTACAAGGCCGAGCAAGGGATGGCTATGGAAGTGGATGATTTGCTCTTTATCCAAGACTACTTCAAGTCAATCGGGCGCGTGCCGACGGAAACAGAACTCAAGGTTTTGGACACTTACTGGTCTGATCACTGCCGTCACACGACGTTTGAGACTGAGTTGAAACACATCGACTTTTCAGCTTCTAAATTCCAAAAACAATTACAGGCAACCTACGACAAGTATATTGCCATGCGCGAGGAGTTGGGGCGTTCTGAAAAACCTCAAACCTTGATGGATATGGCGACTATTTTCGGTCGTTATGAGCGTGCCAATGGACGTTTGGATGATATGGAAGTGTCTGACGAAATCAATGCTTGCTCAGTAGAAATCGAAGTGGATGTTGATGGTGTGAAAGAGCCATGGCTCCTCATGTTCAAAAATGAAACCCACAACCACCCGACAGAAATTGAGCCATTTGGTGGTGCTGCTACCTGTATTGGTGGAGCCATTCGTGACCCATTATCAGGTCGTTCTTATGTTTACCAAGCCATGCGTATCTCAGGTGCTGGAGATATTACCGCACCGATTTCAGAAACTCGCGCTGGGAAATTGCCACAACAAGTCATTTCTAAAACAGCGGCCCATGGTTATTCTTCATACGGTAACCAGATTGGACTTGCAACGACCTACGTTCGTGAATATTTCCACCCAGGCTTTGTAGCTAAACGCATGGAGCTTGGTGCGGTTGTCGGAGCGGCTCCTAAGGGCAATGTTGTCCGTGAAAAACCGGAAGCGGGTGATGTCATTATCCTCCTTGGAGGTAAGACCGGACGTGATGGTGTCGGTGGTGCGACGGGTTCTTCTAAGGTTCAAACGGTTGAGTCTGTGGAAACTGCTGGAGCTGAGGTCCAAAAAGGGAATGCCATCGAAGAACGTAAGATTCAGCGCCTCTTCCGTAATGGCAATGTCACTCGTCTTATCAAGAAATCCAACGACTTTGGTGCTGGTGGTGTCTGTGTGGCCATCGGTGAATTGGCAGACGGTCTTGAAATTGATCTCAACAAGGTGCCTCTTAAATACCAAGGCTTGAATGGTACCGAAATTGCCATCTCTGAATCTCAAGAACGGATGGCTGTGGTGGTTTGTCCTGAGGACTTAGATGCCTTCGTTGCTGAATGTAACAAAGAGAATATTGATGCTGTTGTGGTGGCGACAGTGACTGAAAAACCAAATCTTGTCATGCACTGGAATGGTGAAACCATTGTCGACTTGGAGCGTCGTTTCCTTGATACCAATGGTGTGCGCGTAGTCGTTGATGCAAAGGTGGTGGACAAGGATGTCAAGCTTCCAGAAGAACGTCAAACATCTGCTGACACACTTGAAGCAGATACCCTTACGGTTCTATCTGACCTCAACCATGCGAGTCAAAAAGGATTACAGACTATCTTTGACTGCTCTGTTGGACGCTCAACGGTTAATCACCCACTTGGTGGTCGTTACCAACTCACACCAACTGAGGCATCTGTGCAGAAATTACCAGTTCAACACGGTGTGACTCATACTGCGTCAGTCATGGCTCAAGGTTTCAACCCTTATCTAGCTGAATGGTCTCCATACCACGGTGCTGCCTATGCGGTGATCGAAGCAACTGCTCGTTTGGTTGCTGCTGGTGCCAACTGGTCTAAGGCTCGTTTCTCTTACCAAGAGTATTTCGAGCGAATGGATAAACAAGCTGAACGTTTTGGTCAGCCAGTAGCAGCTCTTCTAGGCTCTATTGAAGCTCAGATTCAGCTTGGCTTGCCATCTATCGGTGGTAAGGACTCCATGTCTGGTACCTTTGAAGAATTGACAGTACCGCCAACCTTGGTCGCTTTTGGGGTAACGACAGCGGATAGCCGTAATGTGCTCTCTCCAGAATTTAAAGCTGTTGGGGAAAATATCTACTACATTCCAGGTCAAGCCCTCTCTGCAGAAATTGATTTTGACTTAATTAAGTCAAATTTTGCTCAGTTTGAAGACATCCAAGCGGGCTACAAAGTGACATCTGCATCAGCTGTCAAATATGGTGGTGTGGTTGAAAGTTTGGCTCTTGCTACCTTTGGAAATCATATTGGTGCAGAGGTGACCTTGCCTGAACTTGAAACGGCTTTGACAGCTCAATTAGGTGGATTTGTCTTTACCTCTCCTGAAGAAATCGCTGGAGTGGAGAAAATCGGACAAACAAAAGCAGACTTTACACTAACTGTCAACGATGTGAAGCTAGATGGACACAAACTTGACAGTGCTTTCCAAGGCAAATTGGAAGAAGTTTACCCAACAGAATTTGCACAAGCCAAAGAACTAGCAGAAGTTCCAGCTGTCGCTACTAACACAGTCATCCAAGCTAAAGAAAAAGTTGAAAAACCGGTGGTCTATATCCCAGTCTTCCCAGGAACCAACTCAGAATATGACTCAGCTAAGGCCTTTGAAAAAGAAGGTGCAGAGGTTAACTTGGTACCATTCGTGACCTTGCATGAAGAAGCCATTGTCAAGTCGGTTGAAACCATGGTTGACAACATCAGCAAGGCTAACATTCTCTTTTTTGCAGGTGGATTCTCAGCTGCGGACGAGCCAGATGGTTCAGCCAAGTTCATTGTCAATATTCTGCTCAATGAAAAAGTGCGTGTGGCTATTGATAGATTTATCGCCCGTGGTGGCTTAATTATCGGTATCTGTAATGGATTCCAGGCCTTGGTCAAATCAGGCCTTCTTCCATACGGGAACTTTGAAGAAGCCACTAGTACTAGCCCAACCCTCTTCTACAATGATGCCAACCAACACGTGGCTAAGATGGTGGAAACTCGAATTGCCAATACCAACTCGCCATGGTTGGCTGGAGTAGAAGTGGGCGATATCCACGCTATTCCTGTTTCGCACGGTGAAGGGAAGTTTGTCGTGACGGTTGAGGAATTTGCAGAGCTCCGTGACAATGGCCAAATCTTTAGCCAATATGTGGACTTCGAAGGTAAACCAAGTATGGATTCTAAGTACAATCCAAATGGTTCTGTCCATGCTATCGAAGGAATTACCAGCAAGAATGGTCAAATCATCGGTAAGATGGGACATTCAGAACGTTATGAAGATGGTCTTTTCCAAAACATCCCAGGAAATAAAGACCAGCACCTGTTCGCGTCAGCGGTTAAATACTTTATTGGAAAGTAAGACTTGCAGATTTTCTAATAGATAGTATCAGTAATGTAAAAGTCATGTAGATTTAGCTCTTGGTGCTACACAAATAAAAATTAGGTATATAAAATGACATACGAAGTAAAATCTCTTAATGAAGAATGTGGTGTTTTCGGTATCTGGGGACATCCAGATGCTGCTAAATTGACCTATTTTGGTCTCCATAGTCTTCAGCACCGTGGTCAGGAGGGGGCAGGAATTCTCTCCAACGATCAGGGACAATTGAAGCGCCATCGTGACATGGGACTTTTATCAGAAGTCTTCAGAAATCCTGCTAATTTGGATAAATTGACGGGAACTGGTGCGATTGGGCATGTGCGTTACGCGACTGCTGGCGAAGCTTCTGTAGATAACATTCAGCCCTTCCTCTTCCGTTTTCACGATATGCAGTTTGGATTGGCTCATAATGGAAATCTGACCAATGCAGCCTCTCTCAAGAAAGAACTGGAACAAAGAGGAGCGATTTTCAGTGCGACTTCGGACTCGGAAATCTTGGCTCATCTCATTCGTCGGAGTCATAATCCGAACTTAATGGGAAAAATCAAGGAAGCGCTCAGCCTTGTCAAAGGTGGCTTTGCTTATATCTTGCTATTTGAAGATAAGTTGATTGCGGCTCTTGACCCAAATGGTTTCCGTCCGCTTTCTATCGGGAAAATGGCCAACGGAGCAGTAGTCGTTTCCTCTGAAACCTGTGCTTTTGAGGTTATTGGTGCAGAGTGGATTCGTGATTTGAAGCCAGGTGAGATTGTGATCATTGATGACAAGGGCATCCAGTATGATAGCTATACGGATGATACTCAGCTCGCGATTTGTTCTATGGAGTATATCTATTTTGCCCGCCCTGATTCTAATATCCACGGTGTCAATGTCCATACGGCTCGCAAACGTATGGGTGCCCAATTGGCGCGTGAATTCAAGCACGAGGCGGATATCGTGGTCGGTGTGCCCAATTCTTCACTCAGCGCAGCCATGGGCTTTGCGGAAGAATCCGGTTTGCCAAATGAAATGGGTCTGATCAAAAACCAATACACCCAACGTACCTTTATCCAACCGACTCAAGAATTGCGGGAGCAAGGGGTGCGGATGAAACTCTCTGCTGTTTCAGGCGTTGTAAAAGGCAAGCGTGTGGTTATGATTGATGACTCTATTGTACGTGGAACAACCTCTCGTCGTATCGTTCAGCTCTTGAAAGAAGCGGGTGCAACTGAGGTTCACGTTGCTATTGGTAGTCCAGCGCTAGCTTATCCATGCTTCTACGGGATTGATATCCAGACCCGTCAGGAGCTAATTGCGGCCAATCATACGGTCGAAGAAACTCGTCAAATCATTGGAGCGGACAGTCTGACATACCTTTCTGTTGAAGGTTTGATTGAGTCGATTAGGATTGAAACAGATGCGCCAAATGGCGGTCTCTGTGTCGCTTACTTTGACGGTGACTACCCAACACCTCTCTATGACTATGAAGAAGATTATCGTAGAAGTTTGGAAGAAAAGACCAGTTTTTACAAATAGATGACAGATTTTCCATTAAAAAAAAGTAACAAATAGATGACAAATAAGAATGCTTATGCCCCACGTCTCACTACTGACTAAAAGCTAAAGCATTTGTCAGTAGACGCTTTCTCCTATGGGACCAAAGCTAGAGACCTGACTAGTATTTTTAGATAAAATAATTGTTTATCTAAAAATACGTCGCAATCTTCTCAAAGAAAAGGAATAAATAAATGACAAAAAATGCTTACGCTCAATCTGGTGTGGATGTTGAAGCGGGTTATGAAGTTGTTGAACGAATCAAAAAGCACGTGGCTCGTACGGAGCGCGCAGGTGTTATGGGAGCTCTTGGTGGTTTCGGTGGTATGTTTGACCTTTCAAAAACAGGTGTCAAAGAACCTGTCTTGATTTCAGGGACTGATGGTGTCGGAACCAAGCTCATGCTGGCTATTAAGTACGACAAGCACGATACCATCGGTCAGGACTGTGTAGCCATGTGTGTCAATGATATCATCGCTGCGGGTGCGGAGCCCCTCTATTTCCTTGACTACGTAGCGACAGGGAAGAATGAACCAGCTAAGCTAGAACAAGTGGTTGCTGGTGTGGCAGAAGGTTGTGTGCAGGCAGGAGCTGCCCTCATCGGTGGAGAAACTGCTGAAATGCCTGGTATGTATGGCGCAGATGACTACGATCTGGCTGGTTTTGCAGTTGGTGTGGCTGAAAAATCTCAAATCATAGACGGTTCAAAAGTAGCTGAAGGTGATGTGATTCTTGGACTTGCTTCAAGTGGTATTCACTCAAATGGTTACTCACTCGTTCGTCGTGTCTTTGCGGACTATACAGGTGAGGAAGTCTTACCAGAATTGGAGGGCAAGAAACTCAAAGAAGTTCTTCTTGAGCCGACTCGTATCTATGTCAAGGCTGTCTTGCCGCTCATCAAAGAAGAGTTGGTCAACGGTATTGCCCACATCACAGGTGGCGGCTTCATCGAAAATGTCCCTCGCATGTTTGCAGCTGACTTGGCTGCTGAGATTGAAGAAGACAAGGTTCCAGTGCTTCCAATTTTCAAAGCCCTTGAAAAATACGGTCAGATCAAACATGAAGAAATGTTTGAAATCTTCAATATGGGTGTGGGACTCATGTTGGCAGTTAGCCCTGAAAATGTAGGCCGTGTCAAGGAATTGTTGGATGAACCAGTCTATGAAATTGGTCGCATCTTCAAGAAAGAAAACGAAAGTGTCATCATCAAATGAAAAAAATAGCGGTTTTTGCCTCTGGTAATGGCTCAAATTTTCAGGTGATAGCGGAACAATTTCCAGTAGAGTTTGTCTTTTCAGACCATCGTGACGCCTATGTGCTCGAACGTGCAGACAAGCTCGGCGTTCTGTCCTATGCTTTTGAACTCAAGGAGTTTGACAACAAGGCAGACTACGAAGCAGCCCTTGTCGAACTCTTGGAAGAGCACCAGATTGACTGGGTTTGTCTAGCAGGCTACATGAAAATTGTTGGGCCTACTTTACTGGCAGCTTATGAAGGCAGAATTATCAACATTCATCCAGCCTACTTGCCAGAATTTCCAGGAGCTCATGGGATTGAGGATGCTTGGAATGCTGGCGTCTCTGAGAGTGGTGTGACCATTCACTGGGTGGACTCTGGAGTGGATACAGGAAAGGTCATCAAACAAGTCCGTGTACCACGGCTAGCTGATGATACCATTGACAGTTTTGAAGCTAGGATTCATGAGGCAGAGTACAAGTTGTATCCAGAGGTCATTAGAGAATTGTTGGGTAAGTAAATGAAAAAATGGTTGGAAACACTTGCCTTGATTACCTTGGCAATCATTCTACGTTTGCTGGTAAATTTTTTCTTCCCAGAGATTCCTTATTGGGGGAGATTTTTACTGACAGTAATTTTGGGAGTCTTGGTAATCGTCTCCCTATACTTTATGAATCGAAAAATTCGTAGGTAGAGAGTTTGAAAATGAAAGGAAAAAACATGACTAAACGCGCCTTAATCAGTGTCTCAGATAAAGCGGGCATTGTTGAATTTGCCCAAGAGCTCAAAAAACTTAGTTGGGAGATTATCTCGACAGGTGGTACCAAGGTTGCCCTTGATACTGCTGGGATAGAAACCATTGCCATTGATGATGTGACTGGTTTTCCAGAAATGATGGATGGTCGTGTTAAGACCCTTCATCCAAATATACACGGTGGGCTCCTTGCTCGTCGTGACTTGAATAGTCACCTGGAAGCGGCCAAAGACAATCAGATTGAGCTTATCGATCTTGTTGTAGTTAACCTTTACCCATTCAAGGAGACTATTCTCAAACCAGATGTGACTTACGCTGACGCGGTTGAAAACATCGACATTGGTGGCCCATCAATGCTTCGTTCAGCAGCGAAGAACCACGCTAGCGTAACAGTTGTAGTAGACCCTGTTGACTATGCTGTGGTTCTTGACGAATTGGCAGCAAATGGTGAAACGACTTACGAAACCCGTCAACGTTTGGCAGCCAAGGTTTTCCGTCACACAGCGGCTTATGATGCCTTGATTGCAGAGTATTTTACAGCTCAGGTCGGCGAGATCAAGCCTGAAAAGTTGACCTTGACTTATGACCTTAAACAAGCTATGCGTTACGGTGAGAACCCTCAACAAGACGCGGACTTCTACCAAAAAGCTTTGCCGACAGACTACTCAATTGCATCAGCCAAACAGCTCAACGGTAAAGAATTGTCATTCAACAATATTCGTGATGCTGATGCTGCTATCCGTATCATCCGTGACTTCAAAGACCGTCCAACCGTTGTGGCTCTCAAACACATGAACCCATGTGGAATCGGTCAAGCTGACGACATCGAAACTGCTTGGGACTATGCTTATGAGTCTGACCCAGTCTCAATTTTCGGTGGTATTGTCGTTCTCAACCGTGAGGTGGATGCTGCGACTGCTGAGAAGATGCATGGTGTTTTCCTTGAAATCATCATCGCACCAAGCTATACGGATGAAGCGCTAGCCATTTTGACCAACAAAAAGAAAAACTTGCGCATCCTTGCCTTGCCATTTGACGCTCAAGATGCTAGTGAAGTGGAAGCAGAGTACACAGGTGTTGTCGGTGGACTTCTTGTGCAAAACCAAGATGTGGTTAAGGAAAGCCCTGCTGACTGGCAAGTGGTGACCAAACGCCAACCAACTGAGACAGAAGCGACAGCACTTGAGTTTGCTTGGAAAGCTATCAAGTATGTGAAATCAAACGGGATCATCGTAACCAACGACCATATGACACTTGGTGTTGGTCCAGGTCAAACCAACCGTGTGGCCTCTGTCCGTATCGCCATTGCCCAAGCTAAAGACCGTCTGGACGGCGCTGTGCTTGCTTCTGATGCCTTCTTCCCATTTGCGGATAACGTGGAAGAAATCGCCAAAGCAGGCATTAAAGCTATTATTCAACCTGGAGGATCAGTCCGTGACCAAGAATCTATCGAAGCGGCTGACAAATACGGCTTGACCATGATCTTCACAGGCGTGAGACATTTTAGACATTAAGAACGTTAAAGGGAAGAAAACAGTTTCTTTCCTTTTTTGCGTAAAAATGCGGAGTGAAACAAGATTAAAACGAACGTTTGTGATATAATATTAGTAAATAATTCGCAAAAGAGGTTGTAAGATGAAGCTGTTAGTTGTCGGTTCGGGTGGTCGTGAACATGCGATTGCTAAGAAGTTGCTTGAGTCAAAAGAGGTAGAAAAGGTTTTTGTTGCTCCTGGGAATGATGGTATGACTCTGGATGGTTTGGAATTGGTAAATATCTCTATTTCCGAACATTCTGAATTGATTGAGTTTGTAAAAGCCAACGATATTGCTTGGACCTTTATCGGGCCAGATGACGCCCTTGCGGCTGGTATCGTGGATGATTTCCATGCAGCTGGTCTCAAAGCCTTTGGTCCGACAAGATTGGCAGCTGAGCTGGAGTGGTCCAAGGATTTTGCCAAGGAAATCATGGTCAAATACGGCGTTCCGACAGCAGCCTATAGCACATTCTCAGATTTCGAGGAAGCCAAGGTCTATATCGAAAAGCATGGGGCACCTATCGTGGTCAAGGCGGATGGTTTGGCACTTGGGAAAGGTGTCGTTGTTGCTGAGACAGTCGAGCAAGCAGTCGAAGCAGCTCACGAGATGCTTTTGGACAATAAATTTGGTGACTCAGGTGCGCGTGTGGTTATCGAGGAATTTCTCGAAGGAGAGGAATTTTCACTATTTGCCTTTGTCAATGGTGATAAGTTCTACATCATGCCAACGGCTCAGGACCACAAACGTGCCTATGATGGCGACAAGGGCCCTAACACAGGTGGCATGGGTGCCTATGCGCCAGTTCCACACTTACCACAGAGTGTGGTTGATACAGCGGTTGACACGATTGTCAAGCCAGTCCTTGAGGGCATGATTCAAGAAGGTCGTCCTTATCTGGGTATCCTTTACGCAGGGCTTATCCTGATAGCAGAAGGTCCTAAAGTCATCGAGTTCAATGCTCGCTTTGGAGATCCTGAAACACAGATTATCTTGCCTCGTTTGACATCTGACTTTGCGCAAAATATTACTGATATTTTGGAAGGTAAAGAACCAGCCATCACTTGGACGGACAAGGGTGTGACTCTGGGTGTGGTTGTCGCATCAAACAGTTACCCGCTAGAATATGAAAAGGGTGTTGAATTGCCAACCAAGACAGAAGGCGACATCATCACCTACTATGCAGGTGCGAAATTCGCTGAAAATGAGCAAGACCTTCTTTCAAACGGCGGACGTGTCTATATGCTCGTCACCACAGCAGACACCGTCAAAGAAGCCCAAAACACCATCTACAGCGAACTTAACAAACAAAAAACAGAAGGACTTTTCTACCGAACTGATATCGGAAGCAAGGCTATAAAAGATTAACAGTTACTAAATTTGTCATGGCGAGCGAAAGCGAACCAAAGTAAGATAATGGTCGCCGTGGTGAAAAGACCAGAACAGTATCTGTTCTGGTCTAGGGAAACTTTGAGACCCTAGGCTCAAAGTTTAGGAATGAAACCGAAGGTTTGCTTCCGTCCCCACCACCTAAGACCATTATCAAAAAAGAAGAAAAAAGGAAAAATTATGACTAAACCAATTATTTCCATCATCATGGGCTCAAAATCTGACTGGGCAACCATGCAAAAAACAGCAGAAGTCCTAGACCGCTTTGGTGTAGCCTATGAAAAGAAGGTTGTCTCTGCCCACCGCACACCTGACCTCATGTTCAAACATGCCGAGGAAGCACGGAGTCGCGGTATCAAGGTAATTATTGCAGGTGCTGGAGGCGCAGCTCACTTGCCAGGTATGGTAGCTGCCAAAACAACCCTTCCTGTCATCGGTGTGCCGGTCAAGTCGCGCGCCCTTAGTGGTGTGGACTCCCTCTACTCTATCGTACAGATGCCAGGTGGAGTGCCTGTCGCAACTATGGCTATCGGTGAAGCTGGTGCGACCAACGCTGCCCTCTTCGCCCTCCGTCTTCTTTCAGTAGAGGATCAGGCTATCGCGACAGCATTGGCAGATTTCGCAGAAGAACAAGGAAAAATCGCAGAGGAGTCTACAAATGAGCTCATCTAAAACAATTGGAATTATCGGTGGCGGTCAGCTGGGTCAAATGATGGCTATTTCTGCTATCTACATGGGCCACAAGGTTATCGCGCTGGATCCTGCGGCGGATTGCCCGGCCTCTCGTGTGGCGGAAATCATAGTGGCTCCTTATAACGATGTGGACGCTTTGCGTCAGTTGGCTGAGCGATGCGATGTTCTGACCTATGAGTTTGAAAATGTCGATGCCGACGGTTTGGATGCTGTCATCAAGGATGGACAACTCCCTCAAGGGACAGACCTGCTCCGTATTTCTCAAAATCGCATTTTTGAAAAGGACTTTCTCTCAAACAAGGCTCAAGTCACTGTGGCACCTTACAAGGTTGTGACCTCAAGCCAAGATTTGGCAAATATGGACCTATCGAAAAACTATGTCCTCAAGACTGCGACTGGTGGATACGATGGCCATGGACAAAAGGTCATTCGCTCAGCAGAAGATTTGGCAGAAACCTATGCGCTAGCTGACTCAGCAGACTGCGTTTTGGAAGAATTTGTCAACTTTGATCTTGAAATTTCTGTTATCGTTTCTGGGAATGGCAAGGATGTGACGGTTTTCCCAGTTCAGGAAAATATCCACCGTAACAACATCCTGTCAAAAACCATCGTGCCAGCTCGCATTTCAGAAAGTCTAGCTGAAAAAGCCAAAGCCATGGCTGTGCGAATTGCTGAACAACTTAACTTATCTGGAACGCTTTGCGTGGAAATGTTTGCGACTGCCGATGACATCATTGTCAACGAAATCGCGCCACGTCCACATAATTCAGGTCACTATTCAATCGAAGCCTGTGATTTCTCACAGTTTGATACTCATATTTTAGGTGTTCTGGGAGCACCACTTCCCGAAATTCACCTTCATGCTCCAGCAGTCATGCTCAACGTTCTCGGTCAACACGTTGAGGCTGCTGAAAAATATGTCACAGAAAATCCAAGCACTCACCTCCACATGTATGGTAAAATAGAAGCGAAGCACAACCGCAAGATGGGGCATATGACTTTGTTTAGTGATGAGCCGGATGAGGTTGTAGGATTTTGGGAGAGAATCGTATGGAATACTATGAATTTAAAGAAGATATAATAGATCAAAATTTCAATTTTTATTTTGATACTAGCGCTTTACTCTCTTTGTATCGAAAACAAAAAGAATTAGTTGAGTATTTTGATGAGAATATTCGAAATGTTAACAATGATATCCGAATTCCTTCGACTGTACAAAAAGAATATAATAGAAATGTATCAAGTGCTAAAATTCATTTAAAAAATGAATTGATTAAAAATACAAAAGAATTTCAGAAAAATATTTTTGACAAGGTAAATCAGAGTTTAACCCAAATTTCTGATCTTCTTTCAAATAGTGATTCAACTGATTTAGGTACATTTGTGAAGTTGCAGGATGATTCGCTCGCAAAGTTATCAATACTTAATGATTTTATCAAAAAACTAGAAATATCTGAAAACGTGGAAAAAATAGATAAAGTTTCAGAACTTATGGATAATTTTCTAATGTTATCAGACAACTTACTTCCGGCAATATCGATGGTGGAGCAAATAAAATTGATGAACGAGGGTTATACTAGGGCTAAACATCATTTTCCTCCGGGTTATATGGATATGAAGGATAAATATCATGGTTTAAAAAAAGAAGCTTTAAAAAAGAGTCAGGGGCAAAAGAAGCCGGAAGAACTTATAAGATATCTGGGCGATTACTTTATTTGGGCAGAGATAATAAAAGATATTTTGAATAAAGAAAAGAATGCACTGTTTATTACCTCGGATTTAAAAGAAGATTGGTGGGAGATACCGAAAAAAGATTATGATTTGGTATCGTATGAAGCTAGAAAGGAATTGGTTCAAGAATTCAATGAATTAACTGGCAAGAGGATAAGATTCATTCCATTTGATTTATTTGTTAGCTTTCTAGAGAGTTATAACAACCAAGAATCTTTGTACAATTATTTGTTCCAAAATATAGCTGAAATAGAGTCAGTCGTTTCAGATCAGGTTTTGGAATTTGTTAGAAAAAATAAGAAATTGATTATTTCAGATGATGATATAATTTGGGATTCAGATATAACAAAGGGATATGTTCCATATGCCCCTAAGATAGATGTTACAGATGAAGAAATAGTCTCGGTGGAAATTAACTCTTTTGATGAGGACGACAATGGAGGCTTCTCTGTAGAACTTATTGTTAGTGTTAATGTATATGGATATTTTGATGTTTCTTCTGGACTGGAGGGTGAAACTTATAATTATGTAGAAGGTGATTTCACTAAAGAGGATATTCTTATTCATGTAACAATTAACTTTTCTTCGAAGCAAGTGACTGATTTAAAAAATATTATGATAAATTCTGACTTGGACGATTTCGATAGAATAGTTAAGGAAGCAGAAGTAAGGGAAATAGATTTAATTGATAGTGGTATTATTGACCTAGATTATGATGACCCCTTATTAGATTACTATCAATGGGAATGGGATAGAGATGAGGAGCGGTTTGCAAAATGGTAAATTTATAAAAAGCAAAGATTGTCTAACAAATTGAACAATTATTACGAAGCAAATCATTGTCAATTCTTTTGTTGAGGAAGAGAAGATTAAAGTAGTCTTAGAGGTTTTATGTTCAAGTGTAGACTATGAAAGGGTATAAGCTAAATATGATGAACTAGTAGTTCAGAGTCCAAAAAACTATTCAGTTATTTAAAATGTACCTTTAGATATGAGATATGGATTTGAATACACTAGATTACTATCCATCTGTATTTATTGGAAAAGAAGAATTTTAGTGGGGGCGATATGGTAAATTTTAATATCCTAGAATATGAACAAATGATTGGTGATTTAATTCACGATACTTTTTATGTAGGACTGACAAAAAGAGGGAAAATAAAAGGGATTAGGCAATTCTCAGAAGTTATAGTTAGAAAAATATTAAATATTGGAAGTGATACTCATTTTACATTAGGGAAAGCTGAGCATATGGAACAATTTAAGAAACTTTCCGACGATAGGAAAGTGTATTTAAAAACCTCAATTGAGAAGATACGCCCATTGGGAAATGATGGAACACATACTCAACATACAGAGGAGTTTTCTGATTCTGAGCTGAATCAAGTAAAAGATGGCTTATTTGATTTATATGCTTATCTGTTCATTGATTACTTTTTGAAGTATCCTATGAATTTATTATCTCCCACTCAGGTTATGCGTGAATTTTCGCTGTTGCCCCCAATTATAAGATATAAAACTTTAAAGTATTTGTATGATAGTGAAGCTAATCTACAAATTGCAAATAGATATTGTTTGTCAATTATTAAAACTTTTAATAAATTGACTGCTTTGAATTGGTTACAGAATGAGAAAAGTAAACTTCTCCAACTATATTATCCTAATCAGGAGGAAGCTGAGGAATACTATGTTAAAAGAGGAACTCCTGTCTCTGTAACCCAATTTACAGTGAGCCTTCAATTGTGGAAGTTCGATAATGTTTATGATCTATTACTTGACAAAATTAGTGATAGTAGAACAGATAAAAATGAATCGGGCAAACTATATTCTAATTTCGAACAAGCAAAAAAATATTATGAAAATAATAACGTTCTTAATTCAAGTAATATAGAAGAAGCTAAACAGTATTATAAGGCTGTGAAAAATAAATTCTCTAACGATATTGAAAAAGTTAAAAACTACTATAGATTAAATAATTTATATTTTCCTGAAAACGATGAGCGTACTTTTGATGAATTCAGAGATTTTGGAGAATTAATGGAATTCGTATTTATGGGAAGGAGTAAAAATAACTAGGGAATAGTTAGCTCATTTATTGGAATAGTTCGATGAATACAAATTTCGATACCTGAATATTCGAAAATTATTTAGAAATCTATAATATATCTATGGATGCGGATTTAAATACACTCGATTATTATCCATCTGTGTGGATTGGGAAAGAGAAGTTTGAGGATTAGGGAAAGACTACAATTATATGGTTCGTTGTCTTATCTGCACAAGGTTGACTAGTCTTGTCGCAGGTGAAAAATCGGTAAGATAAGCCAGACAATTATCGCTAGAAAGGAATTAATTTTTAAATGGAAGTAAGAGAGTTTAAAAAATGGTTAATAGATAACAATCTTGATAATGATGAGCTATATCAGGAATCTTTAAAATGTTATCAAGTTGAAGCCTATAAAGCCGCATATATTTTTTCTTATCTTGCGAACCATAAATACATAGCGAAATTGGCGATTGACTATAATGGTATTCCAACGAATTTTATGTCTAAATGTTCTGATGAAAATAAAAGGGTTGTTGATTGGCAAAAATGTATAGATTCTCTAAAAGATGAAGATATGTGGGAAAAACTGTCAATGATAATTTGATTAAAGCTAAGGAAGAGGATAATATCTTCAAACTTCCATCCAAAATAAAAGAAAAATATGCTCATATGAGAGTGCTTCGCAATAATGCTGCTCATGCAAAAGATAGGAAAATATCAGAATCAACAGTCATAGAACTGTGGAATGAGATTGAATATACTCTTCCTTATTTTGAAATTAATGGGACTGTTGAAGCTTGGTTAGATGAACTGGATAAAAAGATAAAATATTTGGATAGCGAGTCCCCCTGTATTGAGGATTTACTTACTAAATTTAATAATTATTCGATTGAAAATAAAACGATAATTGTTAAAAGAGTAATCGAAAAGTATCTTGTTCATTCTGACTGGAATGCAGATTGTCCCAATGTTGTTACTGTTTTCTTATCCGATATTTTTCAAGATAAGAAAAGAGAAAAGCAAATTAGTAATGGTTTATCCTCAAAAGAAGAAATTTATTTATTTATCTGTACAGGTACATATGGATTTCAACATGAAATAATTGATCTTTTTACTGATTTTGATATGTTGAAGGAAATTGATCATTTCAGATATTTTTGCGAAGAGTTTTCTAACAATTTTTGGAAATTTATAGATAAAATTTATGACAAAGTAAATCATGATAAGTTATTATCTACAGTAATTTATCTTTTGAAACAAAATAAATCAGAATTGTTAGACTCTGATTTTAGAGAAAGTAAATTTTTATCTACTAATGATTTGTTTTTTGAAAAAGCACTAGAAAATATTAGTCATTTGTATTACTATACAACGAATTATACATGGCCAAAGCATCACCCAACTCCTACATTTGACTATTCAAAGTTTCACTATTATATGGACTATATAGTATATATAGCTTATAGAATATCAAAGGATCCTAACTTAAGAAAAAAAAATGAAGTAAATGATTTTATTAAACGTTTTAACAAATTGATGACAGATGACTATAGTGGAGATGGTTGGGATAATGAACGGCAAATGCAAAAACAAGTAAAAGAAATTAATGGAAAATATACTATAGTTGATTAAACATACTAATTCAGTTTATTATAATGTCTATAGTTCTCGTATCCAAGAAAGGAAAATAAAAACATGATCAACCGTTACTCTCGCCCTGAGATGGCGAACATTTGGAGTGAAGAAAATAAATACCGTGCTTGGCTTGAGGTGGAAATCTTGGCTGACGAGGCATGGGCTGAGTTGGGAGAAATCCCTAAGGAAGATGTGGCTTTGATTCGCGAAAAGGCGGACTTTGACATCGACCGTATTTTGGAAATTGAGCAGGAGACTCGCCATGATGTGGTGGCTTTCACGCGTGCAGTTTCTGAGACTCTTGGTGAAGAGCGCAAGTGGGTTCACTATGGTTTGACTTCTACCGACGTGGTGGATACGGCCTATGGTTACCTTTACAAGCAAGCCAACGACATCATCCGTCGTGACCTTGAAAACTTCACTAACATTATCGCTGATAAGGCTAAGGAGCACAAGTTCACCATCATGATGGGGCGTACCCACGGGGTGCATGCTGAGCCGACAACTTTTGGTCTTAAATTGGCGACTTGGTACAGCGAAATGAGGCGCAATATCGAGCGTTTCGAGCATGCGGCTGCTGGTGTTGAAGCTGGTAAAATCTCTGGTGCGGTTGGGAACTTTGCCAACATCCCACCATTCGTAGAGCAATACGTCTGCGACAAATTGGGTATCCGTGCTCAAGAAATCTCTACACAGGTGCTTCCTCGTGATCTTCACGCTGAGTACTTTGCAGTTCTTGCTAGTATCGCAACTTCTATCGAGCGTATGGCAACGGAAATTCGTGGTCTACAAAAATCTGAGCAACGCGAAGTAGAAGAATTCTTTGCCAAAGGTCAAAAAGGATCTTCAGCAATGCCTCATAAACGCAACCCAATCGGTTCTGAAAATATGACGGGTCTTGCGCGTGTTATCCGTGGTCACATGATCACAGCTTATGAAAATGTCGCTCTCTGGCACGAACGCGACATTTCCCACTCATCAGCTGAGCGCATCATCACACCAGATACAACCATTTTGATTGACTACATGCTCAACCGTTTCGGAAACATCGTCAAGAACTTGACTGTTTTCCCAGAAAACATGATCCGCAACATGAACTCTACGTTTGGTCTTATCTTTAGCCAACGTGCTATGTTGACCTTGATTGAAAAGGGTATGACTCGTGAGCAAGCCTATGACCTAGTGCAACCAAAAACAGCCTACTCTTGGGATAATCAAGTAGACTTTAAACCGCTTCTCGAAGCAGATCCAGAAGTAACATCGCGCCTCACGCAAGAAGAAATCGACGAAATCTTTAATCCTCTTTACTACACTAAACGAGTGGATGATATCTTTGACCGTCTTGGACTGGGTGATTAATTAAAAAATAAACAGCGAGCTTTGATCTCGCTGTTTATTTTTTATCGAAAAGACTTAGTCTTCTTTTCTTTTAGTGAGTCCATAGGCTGCTAGTGAGGCCATGAGTCCTGCGACTGCTAGTCCTGCAGAATCGTGACTTCCTGTTTCAGGAAGTTTTTTCTCTGTTGCCACAGGAGCTGGACCTTGAGGAAGAACTTTGCTTTCCTCAGCAGGAGCAGTTGCTGGAGCTGGTTGGCTTGGGATTTCTAGTTTTGGTTTTTCTTCAGCAATAGCGGCTTGTCCGTTTTCATCGCCTACATGTGTTACCATAGTTCCGACTTCGACTATTTGAGTAACAGCTTCCTTCGCTACGACACTATTTACAAGTGTTTTCACTTCCTTGCCATCGGCAGAAGTGCTCACAGAGTAGAAGTTTGTACGGCGCCCGTTGACACCTTTAGTAAGGACTTGCGTTTTTCCTTTGAGCAAGAGTGGATTTTCACGAGTCACTGTGGTAAATGGAATTTCTTCTTCTTGGATATCCAGTCTAGGTTTTGTTTCTGCAACTGGAGCAAGATCACGTTCATCACCTACATGTGTTACCATAGTTCCGACCTCAACAATTTGCGTAACTGCTTCTTTGGTTACAAGACTATCTACAAGTGTTTTCACTTCCTTGCCATCAACAGTGCTCACAGAGTAGAAGTTGCTGCGATGTCCATTGACGCCCTTAGTAATGACTTGTGTTTTTCCTTTGAGTAAGAGTGGATTTTCACGAGTCACTGTGGTAAATGGAATTTCTTCCTCTTGAATATCCAGTCTAGGTTTTACCTCAGTAGTTGGTGCAAGACCACTTTCATCACCCTTGTGAGTTACAGGAGCGCCGACTTCAACCACTTGGTTTACAACTTCTTTGGTTACCTGGCTATCAAGGACTGTTTCTGTTGTTTTTCCATTTTCAGTGAGTACAGAGATGTAATGAGTTCGTTCACCTTTGACTCCTGCTGTAATAATATTTTCCTGACCAGCTGGGAGGTTAGGATTTTCTTTCTTGATAACTTCAAATGGAATTTCTTCAGTTCTTGTGATGAGTTCTGGACTGGTTTCAACATTGGCAGCCACTTCATTTTCATCCAGGCTTCCTGAATGAGTTGCAGCTGGTTTAAGACCTAAGCGAGCGGCTTTTAGGTTGGCTACAAGTGTGTCAAGCTCAGCTTGTTTATTACGGTTGAGGTTGTAATTTAGAGCTGTTTTAGCTGCGTCAAGGGCCTCAAGACTTTCTGTGCTATATCCGTCTAAGTTTGTAGGAATTTTAGCTAATTCTTCGCGGAGAGCATTATAATTAGCACGGAAGTAGTCTTTGTTGTGGTCTGCAAAGGCAGTCATAAGTTCAAAGATTTCTTCCTCCTTGTACTCAGCGCTTGGTCTATCTGCCCAGATAGCAAGCATACTTCCGACTGTTGGAAGGTCTACTTCAGGATATTTGGTAGAAGCTAGTTGATTGAATGGTGTTTTTCCAGTATTCTCAATAGCTTTTTTGAGGAAACCACCACCATCTTCTGGTTTTTGACCGAGAATGTAGTACCAGTCACCGTTGGTATTCAAGAACTTATAACCCTTGCTTGCTAGGTATTGAGGTGATGCGAGGTTGTAGCCCCACCAGCCTTTAGACCAGTAAGAAATCAAGACATCTTTGTCAAACTGAACATCGTCCTTGTCCTCATAGTAGAAGCCATCGTTGAAGGCCATTGGTTGAAGCCCTCTTTCCTTAGCCATAGCAGCAAGGGTGTTGGCATATTCGGCAAACTTGCCATAGAGTTGATACCATTTGAGGTAGTACCAGCCTTGGGCACTAGTCGCATCGTTAGCGTATTCGTCAGTACCAAAGTTGAAAATCTTTGTTTTTCCTGCAAAGAAGTCCATGTATTTACCGATGAGGGCTTTTACAAAGTTCATCGCTTCTTCGTTTCTCAAGTCCATAGTTGTTTTGGAGACTTTGTCAAAGTGGGCTTGAGGATTTTTAATACCCAATTTTTCCATGGCAACCAGCATAGCATCCATGTGACCTGGACTGTTAATAGCTGGGATGAGACCGATGCCCTTAGATTTAGCGTATTCAATTAGTTCTGTCACTTCTGCCTGTGTTAGTGCAGTGCCGTTTGGATCGTCGTAGTAAGCTTTAGTTCCTTCGATAATAGCTTTTTTAACGTCATCACTAGCATAGGTTTTTCCATTGGCAGTAATGGTCATATCATCGAGTAGGAAGCGAAGTCCGTCATTTCCTAGAAGGAGATGAACATCAGAATATCCGAGCTCACTGGCCTTATCTACGATGCGTTTGAGTTGGTCAAGAGTAAAGTATTTGCGTCCAGCATCGATTGAAATCACCTTGTTTTTGGCAAGTTTTTCAACCTCACGTTTAGCATCTTCTTCTTTTTGAGCTTCTGGTGTGAAGGTCAAATTGCTGACTGCTTCTTGAAGTTTTGCAATTGCTTGGTCAATCGTGTCTTGTTGGGCACGGCTGAGGTTGCTATCAAGTGAACGGATGACTTTTGCCGCTTCGTTAACCGCTGCGACGCTTTCTGCAGTATAACGGTTAAGGTCTTTTGGTACCTCGTTAAGTGCTTTTTTTGCAGACTCATAATCAGCTGCGAAGTATTCAGCGTTAGAATTTGCGAATTGACGCATGAGTTTGAAGAGGCGTGACGGTGAATAACGTGCAGATGGAGTGTCGGCCCACGCAGCTACCATACCACCGATGAATGGAATAGTTGCTCCGTCGGATTTTGGTACTGAAGTGATTGGAGTGTTCTTGATACCGTTTAAGCCTTGATCAAGGTTGTACCAACCTTGGCCATCTGCATTTCGCCCAAGAACATAGTACCAAGCATCGTTAGTGTTTAGGATTTGGTGACCTTTTTCTACTAGAAGTTTAGAAGAAGCGACGTCGTAACCTCCCCAACCACCAGTCCACATTGAAACGATGATATCTTTGTCAAACGTTCCGAAGCTAGTATCACTATTGTAGTAGATACCATCATTGAAAGCCATTGGTTTTAGACCGTGCGATTTTACAATACGAGCTAGGTCATTGGCGTAGGCAATAAATTTTTCATAGCCTTTTACAGGGTAGCCTTCGTTTGGATAGTATTTATCAGCTTGAAGAACGCTCCAACCTTTAGCGTTTGTTGCATCATTGGCATATTCATCCAGTCCGATGTTGAAGATTTCAGTCTTTTTCGCGAAATAAGCAGCATATTTATCGATAAGGGCTTTTGTAAAAGCGACTGCTTGTTCGTTGTCAAGATCGACAGTACGGGCTGATTCCTTCCCAAAATAGTTAAAGTTAGGGTTTTGGATTCCCAATTCTTTCATGGCATTGAGGATTGCATCCATGTGACCAGGACTATTTACTGTTGGAATGAGACCGATGCCTTTATCTTTGGCATAGTTAATCAGATCTGTCATTTGACTTTCTGTTAAGTGATTGCCGTTTGGATCGTTGTAATAATCATTTGTACCTTTTTCAATGGCACGTTTGACATCGTCACTCGCATAGGTCTTGCCGTTAGCTGTGATGCTCATATCGTCCAACATGAAGCGGAGTCCATCATTTCCGACTAATAGGTGTAAATCAGTGTAGCCATAATGTTTCGCTTTGTCAATGATTTCCTTGAGTTGTTCTGGTGAGAAATATTTACGTCCAGCATCAATAGAAACAATTTTCTTTTTCGCTAGTTTTTCATTTACAGTTGCAGCACGTTCCTTTCCTGCCTCTGTTGCCGGTTTGTCAGCCTCTGCTTTCGCTTCATCTTTTTTAGCTGGTTTATCCTTGTCAGTCTTGTCTGTATTTGACTCTTTAGAATCAGCCTCTTTCTTAGGGCTAGTTTCTTCTGCCTTTTTATTAGCAGTTTCTTTTTCAGCAGAAGTTGGCGTTACCACTTCTGCTTTATCACTAGGAGTTGAACTAACTTCCTCTTGTGGTTTTTCTTCTGTTTTTGGACGACTAGCTACCTTATCAGTAGCTGGAATTTCTGTTTCTACAGTTTTTGGAGCTTCTGGTTGAAGCTCTGCTTTAGGTGTTTCCTCAGTCCGATTTTCGGATGATTGAGGGGAATCAGAAACCGTATGGATGGTCGGTTGGTTTTCTGTAGTAGTAGGAGTAACTCCATCGGCTGTAACAGTCTGTGCTTGGAAGGCGAATCCAATTAGAACAGAAGCTGCTCCTACAGCGTATTTACGAATAGAAAAACGCTGTTGTTTTTCATGTTTCATTGCAAAACCTCCTGATTGCATTGTTATATTGATAGCGTTTACATAAATCAACACCTTTATTTTATTTCTTATATTAACGAGAGTCAAGAGGAGATGACAAAAAACTATAATAAGTATAAAAAAATATAAAATTTAAACTTAAGATTTCAGATTGGTCGGAAAAGATACATATATATATCTAGTAGAATCTTTTTGGTTCTATTTCTATAAAATATTCCACAAATTATAGAATCTTCCAAAAATAGGTAAGCGCTACCTTTTTGATGTGGTATAATAAGTATAGAAAAAGCCCAAGCGTTTAGGCTCAGGCTTTCTTCTTAGTGATCACGGTCACATGAAATGAATTTGATTTTGTAGTAATCCGCTCGTTTGTATGTTTCGCTGAATGCGAGAACTTGACCAGTAGACTCTAGTTTAGTAGTCTTGGTTTGTAAAACGGTTGGGAATTGTTCATCGACTCCGAGGATCGAAGCCGCATGTTCTGGAGTTGGAAATGCTATTTCATTGATTTCTTCAAAATGTTCATCATTCATGTGAATGTGGTAATCCAATTTGAAACGGTTATAGATAGAGCTATAATATTCAAGATTTGGATAATTTGCGTTGATGTATTGTTCTGGGATGTAAGATGTATGGTAGATGTAGACAACACCACCTGTTTCGCGTACGCGTTCAATCTTGTAGTAGAACTGATCTCCGCGTAGTCCGAGTTTTTCTAAGTAGCTTAGTTTGTTTCCACGCTCAATAGAAAGGACGGTAACTTTATCATCTTTAGTTTCAAAAACTTCTACATCTGAAAACTCTACGAGTTTGTGTTTGCGTGCGCGTGAAACGAATGTACCCTTTCCTTGTTGACGGACAATATAGCCATCCTTGGCAAGGTCGTTTAAAGCGCGAACAACTGTGATAGAACTAACATCATACATTGCAATCAATTCAGCTTCAGTGTAGAATTTATCTCCACTGGCAAATTGACCAGAAATGATTTTGTTCTTTAATTCATCTTTAATATATTGATACTTTGGAATTGCCATATTTTCACCTCGATTTTCCTTCTCCGTTAAAGATTTTACCATAAAACTGGAAAGAATAGTAGCCTTTTGAATAAAAAAATTAGAATAATAGGCTATAAGGTTAATTTACATAGGAATAAATAGAAAAATCTACATTTTTATACATGGTACTAAAATGTTGTTATGACTATAAATTACAAGATTTTTATAAGTTTTTTGTGTAAAATTTAGTGAAAAATGAAAAAAATTGTGAAAACCTATTGACAAATGTAAGATATTGAGATATATTTACTATATCAACAAATGAAAGCGTAAACTTTATTGTCAGAAGGTAAGAATATGACACGATTTGAGATACGGGATGATTTTTATCTCGATGGAAAATCATTTAAGATTTTATCTGGCGCCATTCATTATTTTAGGGTTCCTCCAGAAGATTGGTATCATTCGCTCTATAACTTGAAGGCTCTTGGTTTTAATACAGTAGAGACTTATGTGGCCTGGAATTTACACGAGCCTCGTGAGGGTGAGTTTCACTTTGAAGGAGCTCTGGATTTGGAGCGATTTCTTCAGACAGCACAAGATTTGGGTCTCTACGCTATCGTTCGTCCGTCACCCTTCATCTGTGCGGAGTGGGAATTCGGTGGCTTACCAGCCTGGCTCTTAACAAAGAATATGAGACTTCGTTCCTCAGATCCTGCTTATATTGAAGCTGTCGGTCGCTACTATGACCAGCTCTTGTCACGATTGGTGCCACATTTGTTGGACAAGGGTGGCAATATCATCATGATGCAGGTTGAAAATGAGTATGGTTCTTATGGAGAAGATAAGGCTTATCTGAGAGCAATTCGACAGTTGATGGAAGAGCGTTGCGTAACCTGTCCTCTCTTTACATCAGATGGTCCATGGAGAGCTACTCTGAAAGCTGGAACCTTAATCGAAGATGACCTCTTTGTGACAGGGAACTTTGGTTCTAAGGCACCTTATAACTTTTCACAGATGCAGGAATTCTTTGATGAGCATGGCAAGAAATGGCCGCTCATGTGTATGGAGTTCTGGGACGGCTGGTTCAATCGTTGGAAAGAACCGATTATCACACGGGATCCAAAAGAGTTGGCAGATGCAGTTCGAGAAGTTTTGGAACAAGGCTCTATCAATCTTTACATGTTCCACGGTGGTACAAACTTTGGCTTCATGAATGGTTGCTCAGCTCGAGGGACTTTGGACCTGCCACAAGTTACATCTTATGATTACGATGCCCTTCTAGATGAGGAAGGAAATCCAACTGCCAAATATCTGGCAGTCAAGAAGATGATGGCAACACATTTTCCAGAGTATCCGCAGTTGGAGCCACTCTACAAAGAGAGTATGGAGTTGGATGCTATTCCACTAGTTGAAAAAGTTTCCTTGTTTGAAACCTTGGATAGCTTGTCAAGTCCAGTAGAAAGCCTCTATCCTAAAAAGATGGAGGAGTTGGGACAAAGCTATGGCTATCTACTTTATCGAACAGAAACAAACTGGGATGCAGAAGAAGAAAGACTTCGTATCATTGACGGTCGAGATAGGGCTCAGCTTTATGTCGATGGTCAGTGGGTTGAAACCCAATATCAGACAGAGATTGGGGAAGATATTTTTTATCAAGGTGAAAAGAAAGCGCTATCTAGGCTAGATATCTTGGTAGAAAATATGGGGCGTGTCAACTATGGACACAAGTTCTTAGCGGATACGCAACGTAAGGGAATTCGGACAGGGGTTTGTAAGGATTTGCACTTCTTACTAAACTGGAAACACTATCCACTCCCACTAGACAATCCTGAGAAAATTGATTTTTCAAAAGGATGGACAGAAGGACAACCAGCCTTTTACGCTTATGACTTTACAGTCGAAGCGCCAAAAGATACTTACCTAGACTTGTCTGAGTTTGGTAAGGGAGTTGCCTTTGTCAATGGGCAGAACCTAGGACGTTTTTGGAACGTTGGCCCAACCCTCTCGCTTTATATCCCTCATAGCTACCTCAAGGAAGGTGCCAACCGCATCATTATCTTTGAAACAGAAGGTGAATATAAAGAAGAGATTTATTTAACTCGTAAACCTACACTAAAACATATAAAGGGGGAAAATTTATGACAATTGTAGGATGCCGTATCGATGGACGTTTGATCCACGGACAAGTAGCCAATCTTTGGGCTGGAAAACTAAATGTTTCACGTATTATGGTTGTGGATGACGAAGTTGTCAACAACGACGTTGAAAAGAGTGGTTTGAAATTAGCGACACCACCAGGTGTGAAATTGAGTATTTTGCCAATTGAGAAAGCGGCAGCCAATATTCTTGCTGGTAAATATGATAGCCAACGTCTCTTTATCGTGGCTCGTAAACCAGACCGCTTCCTTGGTTTGGTCGAAGCAGGTGTACCACTTGAAACTCTCAATGTTGGGAATATGTCTCAAACACCAGAAACTCGTGCCATTACACGTTCTATCAACGTAGTGGACAAGGATGTGGAAGATTTCCACAAATTGGCAGAAAAAGGTGTTAAACTTACTGCTCAAATGGTTCCAAATGATCCAATTTCAGACTTTTTGAGCTTATTAAAATAGGAAAAAATTTTTAGGAGGTCATTGTTATGATACAATGGTGGCAAATTTTACTTCTCACTTTGTACTCAGCTTATCAAATCTGTGATGAGTTGACGATCGTTTCATCTGCAGGTTCCCCTGTATTTGCTGGTTTCATTACTGGTTTAATCATGGGAGATGTGACTACTGGTCTGTTTATCGGTGGTAGCTTGCAATTGTTCGTTCTTGGGGTTGGTACCTTCGGTGGTGCTTCTCGTATCGACGCAACTTCTGGTGCGGTTCTTGCAACAGCATTCTCAATCTCTCAAGGTATTGATACAGACCTTGCGATTACAACAATCGCTGTGCCAGTAGCAGCTCTCTTGACTTACTTCGACGTTCTTGGACGTATGACAACTACTTTCTTTGCACACCGTATTGATGCTGCAATCGAACGCTATGACTACAAAGGAATCGAACGCAACTACTTGCTTGGTGCGATTCCATGGGCTCTATCTCGTGCCCTTCCAGTCTTCTTCGCGCTTGCCTTTGGTGGTGCCTTTGTACAACACGTAGTAGACCTAGTTAAAGAATACCAATGGCTTGCAGATGGTTTGACACTCGCAGGACGTATGCTTCCAGGTCTTGGATTTGCAATCTTGCTTCGTTACCTTCCAGTTAAACGTAACCTTCACTACCTTGCAATGGGATTTGGTTTGACAGCTATGTTGACTGTTCTTTACTCATATGTAACAGGTCTTGGTGGCGCTGTTGCAGGTATTATCGGTACTCTACCTAAAGATGTTGCTGAAAAAATTGGTTTCGTGAACAACTTCAAAGGATTGTCTATGATTGGTATCTCTATCGTAGGTATCTTCCTAGCAGTGCTTCACTTCAAAAATAGCCAAAAAGTAGCTGTGGCAGCACCTTCTACACCATCAGAAAGTGGGGAAATCGAAGATGACGAATTCTAATTACAAACTTACAAAAGAAGATTTTAATCAAATCAACAAACGTAGCTTGTTTACTTTCCAATTAGGTTGGAACTACGAACGTATGCAAGCTTCTGGTTACCTTTACATGATCTTGCCTCAATTGCGTAAAATGTATGGGGATGGAACTCCTGAATTGAAAGAAATGATGAAAGTTCATACTCAATTCTTCAATACTTCACCATTCTTCCACACTATTATCGCTGGTTTTGACCTTGCCATGGAAGAAAAAGATGGTGTAGGTTCAAAAGATGCCGTTAACGGTATCAAGACAGGTTTGATGGGACCATTCGCTCCTCTTGGAGATACTATCTTTGGTTCACTTGTACCTGCTATCATGGGATCTATCGCAGCAACTATGGCTATCGCTGGCCAACCATGGGGAATCTTCCTTTGGATCGCAGTTGCAGTTGCTTATGACATCTTCCGTTGGAAACAGTTGGAATTTGCTTACAAAGAAGGGGTTAACCTTATCAACAACATGCAAAGTACTTTGACAGCTTTGATTGACGCTGCATCTGTACTTGGTGTCTTCATGATGGGTGCTCTTGTAGCAACAATGATTAACTTTGAAATTTCTTACAAATTGCCAATCGGTGAAAAAATGATTGACTTCCAAGATATCTTGAACTCAATCTTCCCACGCTTGCTTCCAGCAATCTTTACTGCCTTTATCTTCTGGTTGCTTGGTAAGAAAGGTATGACTTCTACTAAAGCTATCGGTATCATTATCGCTCTTGCAGTAGGTCTTTCATTCATCGGTAAATTCTTGCTTGGAATGGGCGCATAATTTATGGTTAAATCATTAATTTTGGTGAGCCATGGTCGTTTTTGTGAAGAACTTAAAGGTAGCACTGAAATGATCATGGGTCCACAAGACAACATTCATGCAGTGGCTCTTCTTCCAGAAGATGGACCAGAAGACTTTACTGCAAAATTTGAAGCTGCTATTGAAGGATTGGATGATTTCCTAGTCTTTGCGGATCTTCTTGGTGGTACACCATGTAACGTGGTGAGTCGCTTGATCATGGAAGGTCGTGAT
Source organism: Streptococcus pseudopneumoniae (assembly GCF_001072665.1). Lineage (GTDB taxonomy): Bacteria > Bacillota > Bacilli > Lactobacillales > Streptococcaceae > Streptococcus > Streptococcus pseudopneumoniae_S. Next base: position 37,032 of record NZ_JVJI01000037.1, read on the forward strand.
ATTGACCTTTACGCAGGGATGAATCTTCCAATGGTGATTGAATTTATCAATGCGAGCCTTACAGGCGCAGATGCGGACTACAAGAGCCGTGCTGCAGAAAGCATTGTGAAAGTCAATGACCTGTTAGCGGGCTTCGATGATGACGAAGACGAATAAGATGTGACAACGTGAAAATCGTTAGAGCATTTTATATAGAATATACATGGGAATGGGGCTTACTCCCATTCCCATATTTGATAGAAAAAGAGGAACTCAATGCTACATTATAAAAAAGAAGACTTGCTCGAATTAGGTGCAGAAATCACTACACGTGAAATCTACCAACAACCAGGTGTATGGACAGAAGCTTTTGAATCTTATCAAGAAAAACGTGAAGAAATTGCAGCTTTCCTACAAGGAATTGCTGATAAACATAACTATATCAAGGTTATCTTGACAGGTGCGGGGACTTCTGCTTATGTAGGAGATACCTTGGTACCTTACTTTAAGGAAGTCTATGACGAACGCAAATGGAATTTCAATGCTATTGCGACAACAGATATCGTTGCCAATCCAGAAACTTATTTGAAAAAAGATGTGGCAACTGTCCTTGTATCCTTTGCTCGTAGTGGGAACTCGCCTGAAAGTGTGGCGACTGTTGATTTGGCCAAGGCCTTGGTAGATGAGCTTTACCAAGTGACGATTACTTGTGCAGCAGATGGTAAATTGGCTCTTCAAGCCCATGGAGATGACCGCAATCTCTTGCTCTTGCAACCAGCTGCCTCTAATGATGCTGGATTTGCCATGACTTCTAGCTTTACGTCTATGATGTTGACAGCTCTCTTGGTCTTTGATCCTACAGAATTTGCTGTTAAGTCTGAACGTTTTGAAGTTGTATCTAGTCTTGCACGTAAAGTTTTAGACAGTGTAGAAGATGTCAAAGAGCTTGTTGACCTCGACTTTAACCGTGTTATCTATCTAGGCGCTGGTCCTTTCTTTGGACTTGCTCATGAAGCTCAGCTCAAGATTTTGGAACTGACTGCTGGTCAAGTTGCGACTATGTATGAAAGCCCAGTTGGCTTCCGTCACGGTCCAAAATCTCTTATCAACGAAGATACAGTTGTTTTGGTCTTTGGTACAACAACAGACTACACTCGCAAGTACGACTTGGATTTGGTTCGTGAAGTTGCTGGTGACCAGATTGCTCGCCGTGTTGTGCTTTTGAGTGATCAAGCCTTTGGTCTTGCAAATGTCAAAGAAGTGGCCCTTGGTTGTGGCGGTGTCTTGAATGATATTTACCGTGTCTTCCCTTACATCGTTTATGCCCAACTCTTTGCCCTATTGACTTCACTCAAGGTAGAAAACAAACCAGATACACCGTCTCCTACAGGTACAGTAAACCGTGTGGTACAAGGTGTTATCATCCACGAATATCAAAAGTAATACTGCGTTTATAGATTCTTGATAAAGGAGTTTGTAAATCATACAAGTAAACCATAGATTGTCAGTAGGCTTTCTATGGTTTGTTTGCTTGAGAGAAATAGTAAAAGGAGAACAGAATGAAAGCATACACAGAGCGTGTATTTGGAAATGTTGAGGGCAAGGATGTCTTGGCCTATCGATTTGAGACAGACGGTGGCTACCAGCTTGAGGTTATGACTTATGGTGCGACCATCTTACGCTATGTCACACCTGACAAGACTGGAAATTTTGCCAATGTTATCTTGGGATTTGATGACTTTGACAGCTATGTAGGCAATAGCCCCAAGCATGGAGCGAGCGTAGGTCCTGTGGCAGGACGTATTGCAGGTGCGACCTTTGAGCTTAATGGCAAGAACTATGACCTTGAAGTCAACAATGCTAGCAACTGTAACCATAGTGGTTCAACTGGTTGGGATTCTAGCTTGTTTGAACTAGTTGAAGTGAGCGACCATGGTTTGACCCTCTACATAGAGCGTACAGATGGGACAGGAGGATTTCCTGGAAATCTCAAGATTTGGATCAGTTATCACTTGGAAGAAACTGGTGCCTATGAAATCAGCTACAAGGTAACGACAGATCAGGATACGCTGGTTAATCCAACCAATCACAGCTACTTCAACTTGTCTGGTGATTTCACACAGACAATTGACCGCCATGTCTTCCAACTAAACACAGAGGGCATTTATCCAATCGCTCCCGACGGTGTTCCGGCTAAAACTCCAGATGCTAATCGTGATGTGGTTAAACACATCTACAATGGTGCCTTGTTGAAAGACATCTTTGCAGAGGATGATGAGCAAATCCAACTGGTATCTGGTTTGGATCATCCATTCGCTCTTCCTGCAGGTCATGACAATGCTGGTTTCCTTTATGACCAAAATTCAGGTCGCTTCCTGCTTTTCAAGACAGAGGCTCCATGCTTTGTAGTCTACACAGCAAACTTTGTGGATGAGAGTGTCATCATAGGAGGTCAGCCAATGGTACAGCACAATGGGATTGCCCTTGAAGCGCAGGCTTTACCAGATGCCATTCATAGCGACCTCAAAGACAAAGTTATTCTTAAAGCCGGTCAAACCTTTACAAGCAAGACACGTTATGAGCTTGTTGTGAAATAAAAATTTAGAAATATGATAGGTGTTCCAGAAGTTAGGTATCTAATTTTAGGAATGCCTTTTATTATTCCCTTATTTGCATATCTATCCCTAGAATCTTTTAAAAAGTTGATGTATAATGGGAAGAGTTGTATATTTTGCTATAAATTAATATACTAATTTAAAAATGTAAAAAGAGGGGAATATGAATTTCAAAACTAGTGGAGAAAAAAGACAGAATTTCTCATTGAGAAAATTGGCAGTTGGCCTTGTATCTGTAGCAGTTGCGTGTTTCTTTTTGATGGGAACTGGCCTACAGACTGTATCTGCCCAAGAATCTCATGCCGTTAATTATACTTATGTTTTAGAGTCGGATTTGACTGATGAAGAGAAGACTCTCTTAGTTACATCCCTACCACAAGTAGCGGAAGAAACAGATGCTACCTACTATCTTGTTTATCGAGCAAATCAAGTACTACCCAACACAGGAGCTAGCTCTTCTCTAGGAACTGCTGCCTTAGTGGCAGGCCTTAGTTTGCTGGTCGTAGTGGTTCTTAAGGGACGTGATGGCAAGAGCAAGATTAGTCGATTCTTGTTAGTAACCAGTCTAGGAAGCCAGTTGCTGTCTCCAACTGTCCTTGCCTTGACTAGCGAAACACTAGCTGCCTACAACACTCAACTATCTGTTCAAGCAGGAGATGCTTTGCCAGCTCCGGTTGATATTCCTGGTTATACATACATTGGATATGTGAAAAATAAAGTAGACGTTGTTAAGCAATCAGATAAACAGAAGGCGCATGACAGCAAGTCTAACTTAGAAAATGTAGATAGCTTAACGATAGAGGAACAACAAGGAGGAACACCTTCTCCTATAGAGCCTCAACTACAAAAAAACAATGAAACTGTAGTGCAAGCAAAGGGGAGCCAAGAGCCGGGTCATGAGGGCGATGCCCTAGTTCAACCCGTTCAACCGACTTATACAGAACCCGTTAGCACC
>NZ_JVJI01000038.1:0-36888 GCF_001072665.1 Streptococcus pseudopneumoniae
GCTAGTTGATGCTGAAGCACTTGCTACCGCACTTGTCGATGCTGAAGCTGAGGCTACTGCACTTGTTGATGCTGAGGCTGATTGAGAAATGGATTTTTATTTCTTGGATCATTAGGATTATAGTTTGGATTCAGTCTATTTATCGCTTGTCCCATCAGAGGACCATCATAAGTAACGCCAGGAATAGGGTCTCCACCTCTTGATCCATATGAATGAATTCTAGTTCCATTTTTTAGTATAGAAACTTCGAGATCAATACTATCATCATTATAGACATCGAAATGAGTACCTTTTTTTATTTCAATATTTGGACCTGATTTACTTACAGAAGGTTTTGGCGTCGGTTTTGATGCAGTATACCCTGTTGGAACACTTGCCGATAGAACCCTAGAAGCATTCCCTTGAGTATTTTGCCCGATAGGTGCCGAGCTAACCTGAACCTGCATATTAGCAGTACCATTCGATACATTGTTATCGTATTTAACTTTGACTACAATCGTACCGTTTAAGTTTCTATTTTGTCCATGTCTGTAATTATAAACAATTTCGGAACCCTGAGTAAAGGTTTTGTCCATAGAGTAGCCGTTAAATGTTGCACTTTGGACATGGCCTCCTCGGCCGACATCTATTTTAACACCTACATTGCTCAAAGCACTATTAGCCTGAACATTTATCGTAAATGTTGCAATGCCAGTCGCCTTATCAAAGCTACCTACAGGCTCACTAACTGTCATGCGACTATCGCCCTGCTGAGGAGCCCAACTTGCTCTTAGAGAAGCATCGCGTAACATAGTTTGGCCATTACGGGCATCACGCGCTCCTGATTGCGCTCTTAAAACAGCATTGACAATAGAATTACGAGCCAAGGTAGCTTTTTTCACCACCTCTGTCCAGTCACTCGTTGGATCTGCTAAAGCTTTTTCAATAGCTGTCACTGCTGCATTTACCTTAGTAATTGCAGAATCAGTATTTGGTAAACCAGCAGCCTTCGCTAAGTATTCACCCATTTCAGCTGAAAGCTTGGTTAACTTCTTACGATTTTCTTCATTTTTCTTTACAGAGGCTTCTACAGATGACAAGGTTGCAGCTGTCGCTCCCACTAAACTTGTTGTATCTGAATTTGTTTTAACAGTGTTTGACTCAATAGTAGCAGGCTTCAAAATTGATGAATCAATCTTGTCAACCTTTGATTCACTTTGAGTCGATGCTTTCTTCTCATCTTGAATTTCAGATACAGTTTTTTCTGAAGAAGCTCCTACAGATGTTGACACGCTACTTGTTTGGCTAGCAGATTGACTCAAACTAGTTGACATACTTGCAGAATCTGAAGCACTAGCGCTGGCTGAAGATGATGTGCTAGCTGAGGCACTAACCGACGTACTAGCGGAAGCACTTGCTGAGGTGCTGGCTGAAGTACTAGCCGAGGTGCTAGTAGAAGCTGATTCTGAAATCGAAGCGCTTTCGCTTATAGAAGTAGACAAGCTAGCAGAATTTTCCGAGTTACTTAGAGATGTCGTACCCAAAACTACTGTATCATTTGTAACCAAAAGATCTGGATTTTCCAGCGTTTTTTCCACGGCTACTGTTTCATTTGCAAACACTTTTGTTTGAGTAGCAACACTACCACCTAAAACAGCCCCTGTGGCAGCAAGCCCCTTGATAATATCCAAACCTGAAATAGAAGGATTTACTTTATCCTCTACTACTTCAGTCATGACTTGCGTCGTATCTACACCACCACGCAAGACCTTGAACAAACCAAAAAGAGAGGTTGAAGCGCGCAACCAATGTTTTCCTGATTTGATTAACTTATACCGCGTCACTCGATCGGTTTCTCTGTACTCACCTTTTTGACGTCTAAAAAACATGTTTTACCCTTTCCCTACATACCAAAAGTGGACAATCCACCCTATTTTAATCATACCTTTAAAGTATACTTTAAATGCAAACGCTTGTCAAGAAATTTGATATATTTTTATATAATATTACCATTCAAATATTTTGAAATATCGAACCATTTATAAGTTCTCTAACAACATCTAATACCTTTGTATAAAAAGCCTCAAATAACTTTTTAAAATATATATAGCTAAATTTATTTTAGTAGTAAAAAGTATATAACGTTCGGATTTTCAACATATTATATAAACAAAATATAAAAACTTGACTATTCATGTTTCATTGATAAATTCATAATGTAATGCAAAAAATACTATCGAAGTACATCTTGTGACAATAGATTTTCATAAAAAATTGCTTCGAATCAACTCGATTCTCCCTGTAACTCCTATCAAAAATGCCCACAATTAGATTATAATCATGGGCATTCTATTGATGTTTTTTCTAGTTAGCTAGGCCATTATCTCCCCGTCACGACAGAAAAGCCCACGAATCGATACCATTCGTGGATTTTTCCTAGTAAAGCATTTAGGTAAACCGATTGTTACACTACGACACGGAGTTTGGCAAATCGATTTCATTTGCCAAACGTAGTTAGTAAAGCAGTTAGCTAGACTACTTCCTACCAGTTACGACGGAAAAATCCACGAATCAATATCATTCGTGGATTTTTCCTAGTGAAGCGTTTAGGTAGACCGCCATAGCGGTTACCGTCAAATGACAGCAACTTTATGTTGCTAGTCATTTGTAACGATTTACATCTTCTCTTCCAACTCTACATCTGGATACTTGTCCGCAAACCAACGGAGGGCAAAGTCATTTTCAAAGAGGAAGACTGGTTGGTCAAAACGGTCTTTGGCCAAGATATTGCGACTTGATGACATCCGTTCATCCAAGTCCTCAGGCTTGATCCAACGAACGGTCTTTTTACCCATCGGGCTCATAACCACTTCTGCATTGTACTCGCCTTCCATGCGGTGTTTAAAGACTTCAAACTGGAGTTGACCAACAGCACCCAGCATATACTCGCCTGTTTGGTAATTCTTATAAAGCTGAATGGCTCCTTCTTGCACCAATTGCTCAATTCCCTTGTGGAAGGATTTTTGCTTCATGACATTCTTAGCGGAAACTTTCATGAAAATTTCAGGTGTAAAAGTTGGCAGTGGTTCAAATTCAAACTTGTTTTTGCCAACAGTCAATGTATCCCCAACCTGATAAGTACCTGTATCATAAACCCCGATGATATCACCCGCCACGGCATTGGTCACATTCTCACGACTTTCCGCCATAAACTGGGTAACATTAGACAATTTAGCCCCCTTACCAGTACGAGGCAGATTGACACTCATCCCGCGCTCAAACTCACCCGAAACGATACGAACAAAAGCAATACGGTCACGGTGTCGAGGGTCCATGTTGGCTTGGATTTTAAAGACAAATCCTGAGAAATCCTTGTCATAAGGATCCACAATTTCACCATCTGTTTTCTTGTGACCATGTGGTTCTGGAGCAAACTTGAGGAAAGTCTCAAGGAAGGTCTGCACACCAAAGTTAGTAAGGGCTGAGCCGAAGAAGACAGGTGTCAATTCTCCAGCAAGGATTGCTTCCTCTGAAAACTCATTTCCAGCTTCATTTAAAAGCTCAATATCATCTTTGACTTGCTCGTAGAAAGGATTGCTACCAAAAAGCTTGTCCCCATCTTCTAGACTGGCAAAACGCTCATCCCCTTTATAAAGTTCCAAGCGTTGGTTATAAAGGTCATACAAGCCTTCAAAGGCTTTCCCCATCCCAATTGGCCAGTTCATCGGGTAACTCGCAATACCCAAGACTTCTTCTAATTCTTGCAAGAGGTCCAGTGGTTCACGACCGTCACGGTCCAGCTTGTTCATAAAGGTAAAAACTGGAATACCACGGTGTTTCACAACCTCAAATAATTTCTTGGTTTGCGCCTCGATACCCTTGGCAGAGTCCACGACCATGACCGCAGCATCCACCGCCATCAAGGTACGATAGGTATCTTCTGAGAAGTCCTCGTGCCCTGGGGTGTCGAGGATATTCACGCGTTTTCCGTCGTAGTCAAATTGCATAACAGATGATGTCACCGAAATCCCACGTTGCTTCTCGATATCCATCCAGTCAGACTTAGCAAAAGTCCCTGTTTTCTTTCCTTTTACGGTACCAGCCTCACGAATCTCGCCCCCAAAGTAGAGCAACTGCTCAGTAATGGTAGTTTTCCCCGCGTCCGGGTGAGAGATGATGGCAAAGGTACGGCGTTTCTTAATTTCTTCTTGAATATTCATAAGTTCTCTTTCTTTGATTCTCTATTTTTCTTGTTTCAATAGCTAAGAATGATTTCTACATTGGATTTTACCATTCCTTTCAACACTCCATTATATCGGATTTTAAGTAGTTTTTCAATTGCTCATCCGATGAAAAAAGTTAGCTAGAGCACTGATTTCACCTAGTTTCTCTTTTTCCACCGTTTTTTGAACAAGATATCAAAAAGAACCAGAGCCAGTGAAAGGATGACGGACACAAGTAGGTACTTTAGCCACAGGGGGGCATCAGGAATAAAAGGTGTCTTATTTAACAAGCCATAATTCCCACCAGTCACCTGATTAATCCCAACTAGAAAGAGATTGAGGATAAAGGTATAGACTACAATCATATATTTCTTGAGTAGGCTCTTGTCATAGTGATCCATCAAGTAGACCAAGGAATTCACTAGAAGGGCATAGTGCCCAATCAAAAATGAAAAACTGGTAATATGGGGGAAGTCATAGGGGTCAAAAACTGGGTAAACCAGTGCAAAGACAGCTCCACTTGCTCCTAAGAGGGCAAAGTACTGCTTGCTTTTCCATTTATCAGGCAAGAAAACCACAGCAAACATAGCTAAACGGCAATGATAAAATGGGAGACTATTAGAAAAGGGAATCCCAAAACCAACATACCAACTATAGAGTGCTAGCAACTGGAGGATCTGAATCCCCTTAAACAAGTATACAAATTTCGGATTTTTGTGATAAGCAAGTGCCCCATAAATACAAAGCATTAAGACCAGCATCATAACCCCATACCAAAAAAGTGAAATGGGAGGAGGGACTGTCTGAGTTCTGGTGATAAATTGATGGAACATGTTTCTATCCTAACTCTTATTTTTTCTTTTTTCTAGTTTAACTATTATAGCGAATTAAAAACGATTTTTCAATTTCTATTTCTTTTCAGTTTGGCTCCCTTATTTATAGGAAAATATGGTAAAATAGAACAGACTCAAAATCATCATTTCACGAAAGGATGCAAGATGAAAATTACGCAAGAAGAGGTAACACACGTTGCCAATCTTTCAAAATTAAGATTCTCTGAAGAAGAAACTGCTGCCTTTGCAACTACCTTGTCTAAGATTGTTGACATGGTTGAATTACTGGGCGAAGTAGACACAACTGGTGTCGCACCTACTACGACCATGGCTGACCGCAAGACTGTACTCCGCCCTGATGTGGCCGAAGAAGGAACAGACCGTGATCGCTTGTTTAAAAACGTACCTGAAAAAGACAACTACTATATCAAGGTACCAGCTATCCTAGACGATGGAGGAGATGCCTAATGACTTTCAACAATAAAACCATTGAAGACTTGCACAATCTCCTTGTCTCTAAGGAAATTTCAGCAACTGAATTAACACAAGCTACGCTTGAAGATATCAAGTCTCGCGAAACAGCTATTAACGCTTTTGTTACCATCGCTGAGGAGCAAGCCCTTGCTCAAGCTAAAGCTATTGATGAAGCTGGAATCGATGCTGATAATGTCCTTTCAGGAATTCCACTTGCAGTTAAGGATAACATCTCTACAGACGGCATTCTCACAACTGCTGCCTCAAAAATGCTCTATAACTACGAGCCAATTTTTGATGCGACAGCCGTTGCTAATGCAAAAGCTACAGGAATGATTGTCGTAGGTAAAACTAACATGGACGAATTTGCTATGGGTGGTTCAGGTGAAACTTCACACTACGGAGCAACTAAAAATGCTTGGGATCAAAGCAAGGTTCCTGGTGGGTCATCAAGTGGTTCAGCTGCAGCTGTAGCTTCAGGCCAAGTTCGCTTGTCACTTGGTTCTGATACTGGTGGTTCTATCCGCCAACCTGCTGCCTTCAACGGAATCGTTGGTCTCAAACCAACCTACGGAACAGTTTCTCGTTTCGGTCTCATTGCCTTCGGTAGCTCATTAGACCAAATCGGACCTTTTGCTCCTACTGTTAAGGAAAACGCCCTCTTGCTCAATGCGATTGCCAGCGAAGATGCCAAAGACTCTACTTCTGCTCCTGTCCGCATTGCCGACTTTACTTCAAAAATCGGTCAAGACATCAAGGGCATGAAAATTGCTTTACCTAAGGAATACCTTGGTGAAGGAATTGACCCAGAGGTTAAGGAAACCATTCTGAATGCCGCTAAACACTTCGAGAAACTCGGTGCCATCGTCGAAGAAGTTAGCCTTCCTCACTCAAAATACGGTGTTGCAGTTTACTACATTATCGCTTCATCTGAAGCTTCATCAAACTTGCAACGCTTTGACGGTATCCGTTACGGCTACCGCGCAGAGGATGCGACTAACCTTGATGAAATCTATGTAAACAGCCGTAGCCAAGGTTTCGGTGAAGAGGTTAAACGCCGTATCATGCTAGGTACTTTCAGCCTTTCATCAGGTTACTACGATGCTTACTACAAGAAAGCTGGTCAGGTCCGTACCCTCATCATCCAAGATTTCGAAAAAGTCTTCGCGGATTACGACTTGATTTTGGGACCAACTGCACCAAGTGTTGCTTATGACTTGGACTCACTTAACCACGACCCAGTTGCCATGTACTTAGCTGACCTCTTGACCATCCCAGTCAACCTGGCAGGTCTCCCAGGAATTTCGATTCCAGCTGGATTCTCTCAAGGTCTACCTGTCGGTCTACAATTGATTGGTCCTAAGTACTCAGAAGAAACCATTTACCAAGCTGCTGCTGCCTTTGAAGCAACAACAGACTACCACAAACAACAACCCGTGATTTTTGGAGGTGACAACTAATGAACTTTGAAACAGTCATTGGACTTGAAGTCCACGTAGAGCTCAACACCAATTCAAAAATCTTCTCACCTACTTCTGCCCACTTTGGAAATGACCAAAATGCCAATACAAATGTGATTGACTGGTCTTTCCCAGGAGTTCTGCCAGTTCTCAATAAAGGTGTTGTCGATGCCGGTATCAAGGCAGCTCTTGCCCTCAACATGGACATCCACAAAAAGATGCACTTTGACCGCAAGAACTACTTCTACCCTGATAATCCCAAAGCCTACCAAATTTCTCAGTTTGATGAGCCAATCGGCTATAATGGCTGGATTGAAGTGGAACTAGAAGACGGTACAACTAAGAAAATCGGTATCGAACGTGCCCACCTAGAGGAAGACGCTGGTAAAAACACCCATGGTACAGATGGCTACTCTTATGTTGACCTCAACCGCCAAGGGGTGCCATTGATTGAGATTGTATCTGAAGCTGACATGCGTTCTCCTGAAGAAGCCTACGCTTACCTAACTGCCCTCAAGGAAGTTATCCAGTATGCTGGTATTTCTGACGTTAAGATGGAAGAAGGTTCTATGCGTGTGGATGCCAATATCTCCCTTCGCCCTTATGGTCAAGAAAAATTCGGTACCAAGACTGAGTTGAAGAACCTCAACTCCTTCTCAAACGTTCGCAAAGGTCTTGAATACGAAGTTCAACGTCAAGCTGAAATCCTTCGCTCAGGTGGTCAAATCCGCCAAGAAACACGCCGCTACGATGAAGCCAACAAGGCAACTATCCTCATGCGTGTCAAGGAAGGTGCTGCAGACTACCGCTACTTCCCAGAACCAGACCTACCACTCTTTGAAATCTCAGACGAGTGGATTGAGGAAATGCGTACAGAGTTACCAGAGTTTCCAAAAGAACGCCGAGCTCGCTACGTATCTCAACTTGGTTTGTCAGACTACGATGCTAGCCAGTTAACCGCAAATAAAGTCACTTCTGACTTCTTTGAAAAAGCTGTTGCCCTCGGTGGCGATGCCAAACAAGTCTCTAACTGGCTCCAAGGGGAAGTCGCTCAGTTCTTGAATGCTGAAGGCAAGACACTAGAACAAATCGAATTGACACCAGAAAACTTGGTTGAAATGATTGCCATCATCGAAGACGGCACGATTTCTTCTAAGATTGCCAAGAAAGTCTTTGTCCACCTAGCTAAAAATGGCGGTGGCGCGCGTGAATACGTGGAAAAAGCAGGTATGGTTCAAATCTCAGATCCAGCTGTCTTGATTCCAATTATCCACCAAGTCTTTGCCGATAACGAAGCCGCAGTTGCCGACTTCAAGTCAGGCAAACGCAACGCAGATAAGGCCTTTACAGGCTTCCTTATGAAAGCAACCAAAGGCCAAGCCAACCCACAAGTTGCCCTTAAACTCCTTGCCCAAGAATTAGCGAAGTTGAAAGAAGATGAATAACAGACTTTTTATATACCTTTTTCTATTTTAGAAAGAAGAAAAAATGAACAAATTTTTACGATTGCTATTTGTTTTAGTCATCATCGCTATGCTAGGCGCTTCTATACTACAAATTTTCTTTCCATCATACATGGGAAGTCACTCCGGGTATGGAATCTCTGCTGGTTGGCAACGAGAAATTGGAATATGGAACCTAGCTGTATTGATTCTTATTCTCGGTGTCAATATTAAGTACGATTGGTTCTATCTACGAATCGTGCTTCTCGCTCTCATCTTCGGTGGGATTGGAATAGGAACAAATCACTTAGTCAATTTTATGGAGTATCATTCTCCTGTAAATGCTATCGGTGCTTTCGAAAATTACTTGCTAGCGACGGGGTGGATTGTAGGGTGGCTCATTGAACATCATTCCATAAAGAAGATAACTGCTAGTAAATAACGACAAGTATATCTTAGATAATTTTTAAAGATTATAATATAGTTTAATAATCATTTAAATTAAGAAATCTACCTTTTCATTAGCCTCAATGCCAATCAAGAACTCTTTAACAAACGTGCTAAACAAGAGATTAACAAGTTTTGGACAAGTCTATATGGGATTGAAGCAACCAATATCCTTCTTGAAGACCTCAGCTACGACCAAGAAAGTCTTTGTCCACCTGGCTAAAAATGGTGGTGGCGCGCGTGAATACGTGGAAAAAGCAGGCATGGTTCAAATCTCAGATCCAGATATCCTGATTCCAATCAGCCACCAAGTCTTCGCCGATAACGAAGCTGCTGTTGCCGACTTCAAGTCAGGCAAACGCAACGCAGACAAGACCTTCACAGGATTCCTTATGAAAGCAACCAAAGGCCAAGCCAACCCACAAGTCGCCCTTAAGCTGCTTGCCCAGGAATTGGCAAAGTTGAAAGAAGATTAATATATAAAAGAAACCAGCCTTGAGGTTGGTTTTTTCGCTCTTACCAAATCCCATTAACTATTTTGGCTTTATTTCCAGAAGATTTTATGGTAAAATGAAGAGTAATAATATTTATTAAAGAGGTAAAAACATGATTGAAGCAAGCAAATTGAAAGCTGGTATGACATTTGAAACTGCAGACGGAAAATTAATCCGCGTTTTGGAAGCTAGCCACCACAAACCAGGTAAAGGAAACACAATCATGCGTATGAAATTACGTGATGTCCGTACTGGTTCTACATTTGACACAAGCTACCGTCCAGAAGAAAAATTCGAACAAGCTATTATCGAAACTGTTCCAGCTCAATACTTGTACAAGATGGATGAAACTGCCTACTTCATGAATACTGAAACTTACGACCAATACGAAATCCCAGTCGTAAACGTTGAAAATGAATTGCTTTACATCCTTGAAAACTCTGATGTAAAAATCCAATTCTACGGAACTGAAGTAATCGGTGTAACTGTACCAACTACTGTTGAATTGACAGTCGCTGAAACACAACCATCTATCAAAGGTGCTACTGTTACAGGTTCTGGTAAACCAGCGACTATGGAAACTGGACTTGTTGTCAACGTTCCTGACTTCATCGAAGCTGGGCAAAAATTGATCATCAACACTGCAGAAGGAACTTACGTTTCTCGTGCCTAATCTCTAGAAAGAGGTCATTCTATGGGAATTGAAGAACAATTTGGCGAAATCGTTATCGCTCCACGTGTACTTGAAAAAATCATTGCCATCGCAACTGCTAAAGTTGATGGTGTCCACTCATTTTCAAATAAATCCGTATCTGATACCCTATCAAAACTCTCTCTTGGTCGTGGCGTCTACTTAAAAGAAAGCAACGAAGAACTAACTGCTGACATTTATCTCTATCTTGAGTACGGTGTAAAAGTACCAAAAGTTGCTCTTGCTATTCAAAAAGCGGTCAAAGATGCTGTCCGAGATATGGCTGATGTGGAACTTGCTGCTGTCAACATCCATGTTGCAGGAATCGTTCCAGATAAAACACCAAAACCTGAGTTGAAAGATTTATTTAACGAGGACTTCCTCAATGACTAGTCCATTATTAGAATCTAGACGCGAACTTCGTAAATGCGCTTTTCAAGCTCTTATGAGTCTTGAATTCGGCACAGATATGGAAACAGCTTGTCACTTTGCCTACACGCATGACCGTGAAGATGCAGATGTGCAAATCCCTGCCTTTCTTCTGAACTTGGTTTCTGGCGTTCAAGCTCAAAAAGACGAGTTGGATAAACAAATCAACCAGCACCTCAAGTCAGGCTGGACAGTTGAACGCTTGACCTTGGTCGAAAAAAACTTACTACGCTTGGGTATCTTTGAAATCACATCATTTGATACACCTCAGCTGGTAGCAGTCAATGAAGCCATTGAACTTGCTAAGAATTTTTCAGATCAAAAATCAGCCCGTTTTATCAATGGACTGCTTAGTCAATTTGTAACAGAAGAAAATGAATAATCGAAAAGGTGTTTGGTCTTCCAGGCACCTTTTGACTTTCCCCTTGGTATAAAGTAAGAACCACATAAAAACTAGAACTGACTGCCAGCTCTAGTTTTTATGTATTCTGAAGTATTAGTATTTTCTAAATCGTTGGTAACGCTCTTCCAACAACGCTTCTAACGGTTTTTGCGAAAGTCTAGCTAGCTCAGCTTGGAGTTCTTTTTTGACATTCTTAATTAATTCTTTGCTAGAAAGTCCTGCTTCAGAAATCACCTTGTCCACCACGTCCATTTCTAGCAGTTCATGAGAAGTGATTTTCATCAGCTCTGCCGCTTCCATGGCACGAGTTCCGTCCTTCCATAGAATGGAAGCAAAGCCTTCTGGGCTGAGAATGGCATAGATAGAATTTTCCAGCATCCAGACACGGTCTGCAACTGCTAGAGCCAAAGCCCCACCTGAACCACCTTCACCGATAATGATGGCGATAATCGGAACTTTCAGATCACTCATTTCCATAAGATTGCGAGCGATAGCTTCCCCTTGACCGCGTTCTTCCGCTCCCACACCAGGATAGGCACCTGCAGTATTGATAAAGGTCACAACTGGACGGCCAAATTTTTCAGCTTGTTTCATCAACCGTAGGGCCTTGCGATAGCCTTCTGGATGTGGTTGTCCAAAATTCCGTTTGAGGTTGTCTTGCAAGCTCTTGCCTTTTTGGATACCAACCACTGTGACAGCTTGATCTCCAAGCCAGCCAATACCACCGACAACTGCACCATCATCACGAAAAGAACGGTCACCGTGTAATTGGATAAATTCATCAAAAATGCCTGTCGCAAAGTCCAAGGTTGTCAAGCGACTCTGCTCACGCGCTTCTCTGACTATTTTTGCAATATTCATCTAGGACACCCTCCATGCAATCTGACTAGGCTAGCAATCGTATCTGGCAAATCTCTTCTTTTGACAATAGCATCTACAAAGCCATGTTCCAGTAGGAATTCTGCCTTTTGAAAATCCTCAGGCAAGTTTTCACGAACCGTATTTTCAATCACACGACGCCCAGCAAAACCAACCAAGCTCTGTGGTTCAGCCAGAATGATATCGCCCTCCATAGCGAAAGAAGCTGTCACACCACCTGTCGTTGGATCTGTCAAAATGGTCAGATAAAAGAGACCAGCATTTGAATGGCGTTTAACCGCTGCAGAGATCTTGGCCATCTGCATGAGACTCATGATTCCTTCCTGCATACGGGCTCCACCAGATGCTGTAAAAAGAACAACTGGCAATTTTTCAACAGTCGCATATTCAAATAATCGAGTGATTTTTTCACCTACAACCGTACCCATAGAAGCCATGATAAAGTTAGAATCCATAATCCCAAGAGCCACAGTCTGACCTTTTATAAGAGCAGTTCCTGTAACAACGGCTTCATCCAGACCTGTTTTTTCACGCATAGTTGCTAGTTTCTTTTGATAACCTGGGAAATGCAAGGGATCCTTGCTTTCAATCCCTGTAAACAATTCCTTGAAGGTTCCCATATCAATCGTCAAAGCCAAGCGTTCTTGGGCAGAAATACGAAAGGTGTAACTACAGTGCGGACAGATACGCTCACTTCCCAGATCCTTCTGATAGATGGTATGCTTACAGCCTGGACACTGGGAGAATAATTCATCTGGAACCTCTGGCTTAGCTTGAGGTTTTTCCCTAACCGAACGATTGGGATTGATTCGAATATACTTATCTTTTTTACTAAATAGAGCCATTGATTCCCCTTTTCGGTTTAAACTCTTGAAGTCATTTTATTCTTTTTCTTGATATTTAGGTAAGAAGGTTTCCATCAAGAAGGAAGTATCGTAATCTCCAGCAATGACATTGCGATCTGAAATGAGGTCAAGCTGGAAATCTGCATTGGTCTGCACCCCTTCTATCTCTAATTCATAGAGGGCACGTTGCATTTTCATCAAGGCGTCAAAACGATTTTCGCCGTGTACGATGATTTTGGCAATCATACTATCATAATAAGGTGGAATGGTATATCCTGGATAAACTGCTGAATCCACGCGCAAGCCAACTCCACCACTTGGCAGATGGAGATTAGTAATCTTACCTGGACTTGGAGCAAAGTTAAAGGCTGGATTTTCTGCATTGATACGACACTCGATGGCATGACCGCGTAGGACAATATCTTCTTGCTTAACAGACAGGGGCTGACCTGCCGCAATGCGAATCTGTTCCTTAACGATATCCACACCTGAAACAAACTCTGTTACTGGATGCTCTACCTGAACACGTGTATTCATTTCCATGAAATAGAAATTGCCACTTGCTTCATCAAGCAGAAACTCAATGGTCCCTGCATTCTCATAGCCAACAGACTCTGCAGCTCGAACAGCAGCCGCACCGATTTCATGACGCAACGTTTTTCCGATTGCAATTGAAGGGCTTTCTTCCAAAACCTTTTGATTATTCCGTTGAAGAGAACAATCCCGTTCCCCCAAGTGAATCACATTCCCATGTTCATCTCCTAGGATTTGAACCTCGATGTGACGTGCTGGATAGATAACCCGTTCTATGTACATAGCACCATTGCCATAATTGGCCTTGGCCTCACTAGAGGCAGTTTCAAAGGCTGAAACGAGGTCTTCTGGTTTTTCAACCTTACGAATCCCTTTACCACCTCCACCTGCTGAAGCCTTGAGCATAACAGGATAGCCAATTTTTTCAGCAACAATCAAAGCTTCTTCAGAGTTATGCACTTCTCCATCCGAACCTGGAATGACAGGCACACCAGCTTTAATCATCTGAGCACGCGCATTGATCTTATCCCCCATCATATCCATAACATGACCAGATGGACCGATAAACTTGATACCAACTTCTTCACACATGGTTGCAAATTTGGAATTTTCACTGAGAAATCCAAAACCTGGGTGAATGGCTTCTGCCTCAGTCAAGACTGCAGCTGATAGAACCGCATTAATATTGAGATAAGACTCTGTTGCCTTGCCAGGACCGATACAAACTGCTTCATCTGCTAAAAGCGTATGCAGGGCTTCCTTATCAGCAGTTGAATAAACCGCCACCGTTGCAATCCCCAGTTCACGCGCCGCACGGATAATACGAACCGCAATTTCACCACGATTGGCAATTAAAATTTTTCGAAACATGGAGAACCTCCTTAGTTCCCAATTGCAAAGGTAAGAGTACCACTAGCTACAAGCTTGCCATCCACTTCAGCCTTTGCTTCAACCACGGCAATCGTGCCACGACGTTTGACAAAAGTCGCTGTCATAAGCAATTGGTCTCCAGGCACAACTTGCTTCTTAAATTTAACCTTGTCCATACCAGCGTAAAAGACCAGTTTTCCTTTATTTTCAGGCTTAGACAACTCCAAGACACCAGCTGTTTGCGCCAAGGCTTCCATAATCAGAACACCTGGCATGACAGGGTATTGAGGAAAATGACCGTTGAAGAAGGGCTCGTTAATGGTCACATTTTTGATAGCAACAATAGTATCCTCGCTCACTTCCAACACACGGTCTACTAGGAGCATAGGATAACGGTGGGGAAGGGCTTCTTTGATTCCTTGAATATCGATCATTTGATACGTACCAATCCTTTACCAAACTCAACCATTTCTTCGTTAGAAACGAGAATTTCCGTTACCACACCATCCTTAGGAGCTGGGATTTCATTCATGACTTTCATAGCTTCGATGATCACCAATGTTTGACCTTTTTTGACACTATCACCAACTGAAACGAAGGCAGGTTTATCAGGTCCAGCAGCCAAGTAAGCCACCCCAACAAGTGGGCTCTCTACAACATCTCCCTCAGCAGCTACACTTGCTTCAACTGAAGCAGGAACTTCTTCCACTACAGTTTCTACTGGAGCAGATGTTGAAGCTACTGGACTTGGTGTTGCTACAGCAGGCGCAGGAGCGACCTGAGGTGCAACTTCAGGCACAAGTCTAGCTTCATTCTTGCTAAACTGTAACTCATCCGTCCCATTTCTATAAGAAAATTCTCTCAAACTTGACTGGTCAAATTGGGCCATCAAGTCTTTAATATCGTTTAAATTCATAGTTATTTATTCTCCCAACGTTTGAAAGCAAGAACTGCATTGTGGCCACCAAAACCAAAAGTATTTGAAATAGCGTATGGAATTTCTTGCTCCAAGCCTTGTCCATAAACGACATTGGCTTCGATATAATCTGATACTTCACTTGTTCCAGCTGTCATTGGAACAAAGTTATGACGCATAGCCTCGATTGTTACGATAGCTTCTACTGCACCTGCAGCACCCAGCAAATGTCCTGTGAATGATTTGGTTGATGATACAGGTACTTCCTTACCAAGAACAGCTACGATCGCACCACTTTCTCCTTTTTCATTAGCAGGAGTTGACGTTCCGTGAGCATTGACATAGGCTACTTGCTCTGGAGAAATCTCAGCTTCTTCCAAGGCTAGTTTGATGGCCTTGATAGCTCCCTGACCTTCTGGATGTGGTGAAGTCATGTGGTAGGCATCACAAGTATTTCCGTAACCAACCACTTCAGCAAGGATAGTAGCCCCACGTTTTTCAGCGTGTTCAAGGCTTTCAAGAACCAACATCCCAGAACCTTCACCCATGACAAAACCATTACGGTCCTTATCAAATGGAATGGAAGCACGAGTTGGATCTTCTGTAGTTGAGAGAGCAGTTAGGGCTTGGAAACCAGCAATAGCAAAAGGTGTGATAGAGGCTTCTGAACCACCTACCAACATAACGTCTTGGAAACCAAATTTAATTGAGCGGAAGGCATCCCCAATCGCGTCATTTGATGAAGCGCAGGCAGTATTGATGGATTTACAAACACCGTTTGCTCCAAAACGCATAGCAACATTTCCTGAAGCCATATTTGGTAAGGCTTTTGGAAGGGTCAATGGTTTCACACGTTTTGGTCCTTTGTCATTTAGGCGAAGCACTTGATCTTCAATTTCTTTGATTCCACCAATACCAGAGGCCACGATAACACCAAAACGATCTTTATCAAGAGCCTCTACATCCAAATTGGCATGATTGACAGCTTCTTGGGCTGCATACAAGGCATACAAAGAGTAGTTATCAAAACGGTTGGTATCTTTCTTAACAAAGTATTTATCAAAAGGAAAATCTTGAATTTCTGCTGCATTATGCACATCAAAGTCACTATGATCAAATTTTGTAATTGGACCAATTCCGATTTTTCCACTTGTCAAACTATTCCAAAATTCTTCTGGTGTATTTCCGATTGGAGATGTCACTCCATAACCTGTTACTACTACACGATTTAGTTTCATCTTTTTCACCTCTAGCTTCTGCTACATACTGAGGCCGCCATCAATGGCAACCACTTGACCAGTTAGATAATCTTGGCCTGCTAAAAATACTGTTAAATCTGCAACCTGCTCTGCTTGACCAAATTCTTTCATAGGAATTTGCGCCAGCATGGCATCTTTTACCTTGTCCGATAGAACAGCTGTCATATCGGACTCAATCATTCCAGGTGCAATAGCATTAACCCTGATATTGCGATTGGCTACTTCACGCGCCACAGACTTGGTAAAACCAATCAAACCAGCCTTAGAAGCTGCATAGTTAGCTTGACCGATATTTCCCATCAAACCAACAACACTAGACATATTAATGATAGCACCTTCTCTGGCTTTCATCATCGGTTTCAAGACTGATTGTGTCATGTTAAAGGCGCCAGTCAGGTTAACCTTGAGAACTTTTTCAAAATCTGCTTCTGTCATCTTGAGCATTAGGGTATCTTGGGTGATCCCTGCATTGTTAACCAAAACATCTACTGAACCCAGCTCTGCAATAGCTTGCTCAACCATACGCTTAGCGTCTGCAAAATCTGATACATCTCCTGAAATAGGAACCACCTTGACACCATAGTTTGAAAACTCGGCTAGCAAGTCCTCTGAGATTGTCCCACGACTGTTTAAGACGATATTGGCTCCTGCTTGAGCAAACTTGTGGGCAATGGCAAGACCAATTCCACGACTCGAACCTGTAATAAAGATATTTTTATTTTTTAGTTGCATTCTTTTCTCCTGTTTCCTCTTGTATTTATGGGAGAAGGGATTACTTGTTTTCTAGCAAGGCTTCTAAACTAGCCTGATCTTCAACAGTGGCTAGTTTAACTGTCTTATCAATTTTTTTGACAAAGCCTGACAAGACTTTCCCCGGTCCAATCTCGATAAAGTTGGTTACGCCTGCTTCTTGCATAACTGCAATACTTTCATAGAAACGAACTGGCTCCTTGACCTGACGCGTCAAGAGTTGAGCAATGTCTTCTTTTTGCATAACTGCAGCTTCTGTATTGCCAACTAGAGGACAAGTAAAATCTGAAAAACTTACCCGAGCTAGAGTTTCAGCTAGCTTCTGGCTAGCAGGCTCAAGGAGAGCGGTATGAAAAGGACCTGAAACCTTGAGAGGAATCAAGCGTTTAGCTCCAGCTTCTTGCAAGAGTTCAACAGCTCGATCAACTGCAACCACTTCTCCACCAATCACAATTTGTGCAGGTGTATTATAGTTGGCTGGGGTAACCACTCCAAGTTCAGAAGCTTTTTGACAGGCTTCTTCAATGACCTCTACTGGCGTATTGAGAACTGCTACCATCTTGCCAGAACCAGCAGGGGCCGCTTCTTCCATATAGGCTCCACGCTCAGCTACCAAGGCAACCGCATCTTCAAAATCCAAGGCACCGCTGGCCACCAAGGCAGAATATTCTCCAAGGGACAAACCAGCAACCATATCAGGCTGATAGCCCTTTTCTTGCAATAAACGATAGATAGCAACTGAAGTCGCTAAAATAGCTGGTTGCGTATAGCGGGTCTGGTTAAGTTTTGCTTCTTCTGTATCAATAAGATGACGCAAATCGTAACCAAGTACCTGACTCGCTTGATCAATCGTTTCTTTAACAATCGGATACTGATCATAGAGATCCCGTCCCATACCTAGATACTGGGCACCTTGGCCAGCAAATAAAAAGGCTGTTTTAGTCATTTCTTACAACTCCTGCCCAACGAGAGGCCTCTTCTTGAATTTTCTTAGCTGCTCCGTAATACAAATCTTTTAGGATTTCTTCAACGGTTTCTTCTTTGGAAACAAGCCCTGCAATTTGACCTGCCATGACAGAGCCTCCATCCACATCTCCGTGAACAACCGCTTTGGCTAGAGCACCTGCTCCCATTTGTTCAAAAATTTCCAAATCTGGATTTTCTTGTTTAAAAGCATCTTTTTCAGCTTGTTCAAAATCACGAGTCAACTGATTTTTAATCGCACGAACAGCATGTCCAAAGTGTTGAGCTGAAATCGTAGTATCAATATCTCTAGCTTTTAAAATTTTCGCCTTATAATTTGGATGGGCATTAGACTCTTTTGCAACGACAAAGCGAGTTCCAACCTGAATAGCTTCTGCACCTAGCATAAAGCCAGCAGCAGCACCTTCACCATCCGCAATCCCTCCTGCAGCAATAACAGGAATAGATACAGCAGCAGCAACCTGGCGCACCAAGGTCATGGTTGTTAATTTACCGATATGCCCCCCGGCCTCCATTCCTTCTGCAATAACAGCGTCCGCACCGATTTTTTCCATGCGTTTAGCTAAAGCAACACTAGGCACAACTGGAATAACCGTGATACCAGCAGCATGGAAGCGTTCCATGTACTTGCTTGGATTTCCTGCGCCTGTTGTAACTACCTTAACTCCTTCCTCGATAACGAGGTCTACAATATCTTCCACAAAGGGAGACAAGAGCATGATGTTGACACCAAAGGGTTTATCAGTCAATGATTTGATTTTATCAATATTTGCCTTGACAACTTCTTTAGGGGCATTCCCCCCACCAATAATCCCTAGTCCTCCAGCCTTGGAAACAGCTCCTGCCAAATCACCATCAGCAACCCAGGCCATTCCTCCTTGGAAAATAGGATAATCAATGTTCAATAATTCTGTAATACGTGTTTTCATAGTGCCTCCATCATTTCTTGCTTACGTAATAGTTCGATACCATCATAATTTGACAATCAAACTATTGCCTAAACAAGAGGGAGCGGGTTTCCCTACTCCTTCTATTTATATTCTGTTTATTTTGTTTGCTCTTCAACGTAGGCAACCAAGTCACCAACTGTTTTCAAGTCATCTTCTGCTTCGATTTGGATATCAAAAGCATCTTCGATTTCTGAGATTACTTGGAACAAGTCCAATGAATCTGCGTCCAAATCATCAAAAGTTGATTCAAGTGTTACTTCTGATGCGTCTTTTCCAAGTTCTTCAACGATAATTTCTTGTACTTTTTCAAATACTGCCATGATAGGACTCCTTTAAAATAAATAGTTTTTTATAACAATGTGTTCACCACATGATTACCTAAATTGTAAGAATGAGCGTGCCCCATGTCAAACCTCCACCGAAGCCTGATAGCAGAACAGTCTGACTACCATCTAGACGGATGAGGCCTTGTTCTACACACTCTGAAAGTAAAATCGGGATACTGGCTGCACTGGTATTGCCATATTCCATCATATTGGCTGGAATTTTATCTCGGTTAACACCGATTTTTCTAGCCATCTTATCCAAAATACGGTCATTAGCCTGATGAAGTAGCAGATAATCCAAGTCTGTCGCCTCTATAGGAGATTCATCAATAGTCTGCTTGATAGACTTGGCTACGTCCCGAATAGCAAAATCAAAGACTGCACGCCCATCCATCTTCAAAAATGAATCTGCACTTTCTTGATCTGAAAACGGAGAATGCAAGCCTGAATGTCCATAAGTTAGACACTCGCTACGACTCCCATCACTATTGAGACTCTCTACTAAGAAATGCTCTTGCTCGCTAGCTTCTAACAAGACACCACCAGCACCATCTCCAAACAAAACAGCTGTTGATCGGTCTGACCAATCGACTGCTTTAGAGAGGGTTTCACTACCAATCACCAAGCCTTTTTGAAAGCGACCAGAAGCGATAAACTTTTCAGCAGTTGATAAGGCAAATACAAATCCACTGCAAGCTGCTGTTAGGTCAAAAGCAAAGGCCTTATTAGCACCAATATTGGCTTGGACACGAGCAGCTGTAGAGGGCATCATAGAATCTGGAGTAATAGTAGCTAGAATGATAAAATCCAGCTCTTCTCCTGTGATTTCAGCTTTTGCCATCAGTTTCTGAGCAACCTCTGTAGCCAAATCACTAGTAGATTCTGTTCTTGAAATATGCCTTTGTCGTATTCCCGTCCGACTTGAAATCCACTCATCATTGGTATCCATAATCTGAGCCAAATCATGATTTGTAACCACTTGCTCTGGCACATAATGAGCAACCTGGCTTATTTTTGCAAAAGCCATTATCTCAAATCCTCCAAAAATTGATAAAGATTAGTCAAACCTTTGCTCATAACCTCAATTTCTTGCTTACTCATACCATCAATGATTTTTTCAACCATGGCCTTGTGGAAGCGTTTATGTAGCCTATGAACCAAGCGACCTTTCTTTGTCAAATGCAGATGTACCACACGTCGATCATGTTCTGAACGAATGCGTTCAATGTAACCCTTACGTTCGAGATTATTCAAACTAGTCGTAACTGTCCCAAGAGTCACCATCAACTCTTTTGACACTTGACTTGGTGTCACATCTGGAACTTTTCCAATCACATCAATCGTATGCATTTCTTTGATGGAGATATCCTTGAAACGACTACCCCTCAAGCTAACTTCCTCAATAACGAGGACATTGTTAAATATAGACGTTAAGTATTCATTAATTCGTTGGTAGTCCAATCTTTCCTTCCCTCCTTTTCAAAAAAACTTTTAGAATCAAAACATTTGACAAAAGAATTATATCAAAGTTCAAAGAATGGTGCAAGTATTTTTTTATTTTCCTGTAAATTTAGGTCGTCTTCTTTCCGAATGAGCCCGAACTCCTTCTTTGAAATCCTCTGTTTTCGCTAGTGATTCCTGTAGGTTCAGTTCTAAAGCAGCATAATCTTGCCAGTCTTTAAATTGACTCTCCCAAACCAACTTCTTGATGGCAGCATAGGAATTAGCTGACCCGCGTCTCAATTTTTTAAGAAGCTGTTCTCTCGTCTTTTCAAGTTTATCAGCTTCAGAGACCCGATAAACAAGACCCCACTCCAGAGCTTTTTCTGCGGACAAAGCCTCACCTGTCATGGCTAATTGAGCAGCACGCGTCACACCAATACTTCGACTCAAGAGATGAATTCCTCCTGCATCCGGAGCCAAGCCAACTCCAACAAAGGCTTGGATAAATTTAGCCTTATCCGTTGCCAGACAGAAATCTGCAGCAACAGCCATATTTGCTGCGGCACCTGCAACAGCCCCATCAACCTCCATCAAGACAGGTTTAGCAATTTGCTTGATTTTATAAGAAATAGTATTGACCAATTCTGCGATTTTTGTCAATGATGGAATATCATCCTCATCCACCGCCCGCTTCATCTCTACTAAATCTCCCCCAACTGAAAAGACTTTGCCATTCGCATTGATCAAGATAAAATGCACAGCTGAATCCTCTTCCGCCATAGTCAAGGCTTCTAAAATCTCCTCACACATAGGAATATGGAAACCATTAGCGACATCAGGACGGTTTAAAGTAATAATTGCCAAATCCTCTTCAATCTGATAAATAATATGTTCCATCTGGACTCCTTTTTTATTTTTATAAGCAAGTTAAGTTATTTTATTATCAAAGTATATCTTTTTTATTCTAAAAAAGCAAGAATAAGAATGTAATAAGTGTCTCAGCCGATTTTAGATTCCTTATCTTTCCCTGTAAAATGGATTATTTTCTTCATTTGAAAAAAGGCTTTCTTTCTGCTATAATCGTATAAAATACTTACTTTAGGAGTCCTTATGAAGGTTGTTAAATTTGGAGGTAGTTCTCTTGCCTCTGCTAGTCAGTTAGAAAAAGTTTTAAACATTGTCAAAAGTGATTCAGAGCGTCGTTTTGTGGTCGTTTCTGCGCCCGGTAAACGCAATGCTGAAGATACTAAGGTTACGGATGCCTTGATTAAATACTACCGCGACTATGTTGCTGGTAACGATATTAGCAAAAGTCAGAACTGGATTATTGAACGCTATGCTGCTATGGTTAGTGAACTAGGACTAAAACCTGCTGTTTTAGAAAAAATCTCTAAAAGCATTCGCGCCTTGGCCACTCTTCCTATTGATGAAAATGAATTTCTCTACGATACTTTCCTAGCAGCTGGTGAAAATAACAATGCTAAATTGATTGCTGCCTATTTTAACCAAAACGGTATCGATGCACGCTATGTTCACCCTAGAGAAGCTGGTATTGTGGTCACAAGTGAACCTGGTCACGCTCGCATCATTCCATCAAGTTATGACAAGATTGAGGAATTGACAAATACAAATGAAGTTCTTGTCATTCCTGGTTTCTTTGGAGTTACCAAGGAAAATCAAATCTGTACCTTCTCACGTGGAGGATCAGACATTACAGGTTCTATCATTGCTGCAGGTGTTAAGGCCGACCTCTATGAAAACTTTACGGACGTTGATGGTATCTTTGCAGCCCATCCTGGTATTATCCACCAACCACACTCTATCCCTGAGTTGACCTATCGTGAAATGCGTGAGTTGGCCTATGCAGGATTCTCAGTCCTTCATGACGAAGCCCTTCTTCCTGCCTACCGTGGAAAAATCCCTCTCGTTATCAAGAATACCAACAACCCTGACCATCCAGGTACTCGTATCGTTCTAAAACATAGTAGTGATGAATTCCCAGTTGTGGGAATTGCTGGTGATTCTGGCTTTGTCAGCATCAACATGTCTAAATACCTCATGAACCGTGAGGTGGGATTTGGACGCAAGGTTCTGCAAATCCTTGAAGATCTTAACATCGGTTGGGAACATATGCCAACAGGTATCGACGATCTTTCAATCATCCTCCGTTCTCGCGAACTAACTCCTATCAAGGAAGAAGAAATCCTTCGTCAGTTGGTTCAAAAGGCTGAAGTAGACCATGCAGAAATCGAACACGACCTTTCTATCATTATGATTGTTGGTGAAAAGATGAAGAGCCATATCGGAGTAACTGCTACTGCGACACGCGCTCTATCTGAAAACAAGATCAACATCCAGATGATGTCGCAAGGTTCTAGTGAAGTTTCTATTATGTTCGTTGTCAATAAAGACCAAGAGAAAGCAGCAATCAAAGCCCTCTACAATGCCTTTTTCGGTGAAAGTAAGGAAGACTAACCATGGCCCAATCTCTTAACAAAACAGTGCTTCTCAATACAACAGGTACCTCCTACCTCTCTATAGCTGGGAAAGTTGGGAAATTTCTTGTCGGAGATCAGGCTCTGGAATTTTACCCAGATGTCAATGTCGAACAATTTATCCAGATTCCTTGGAGCCATATCAACCAGATTGGGGCCAATGTCACTGGGCGAAAAATCAGTCGCCACTTCGAAGTCTTTACAGACAGAGGAAAATTCCTCTTTGCTTCAAAAGACTCAGGTGCCATTCTTAAAATTGCTCGCGAAAAACTGGGCAATGACAAGGTCGTCAAACTTCCGACCCTGATTCAGACAATTAGCCAAAAATTTAAAAATCTATTTGCAAAAAAGTAGAAACTTTAGTATAATCATAGCAACGGATAAGTAGGTTATCTTCTTCTTTCAGAAAGTCTGCGGGTGCTGCGAGCAGATAGGAGGGATAGGTGAAATTCTACCGTTAGTAACAATTACATACACAATCAAGTGCACACCTGTGAAGTTGGATGGAACCGTGGCCCTGCCACTCCAACGCTTTGTCAGGTGTGCTTTTTTCATAAAGGAGTTCTTATGTTAGATATCAAACGTATTCGTACAGACTTTGATTCTGTCGCAGGAAAATTGGCTACACGTGGTGTAGATGCTGCTGTCTTAAACGAGATGAAAGAAATCGATGCTAAACGTCGTGATATTTTAGTCAAGGTTGAAACTCTCAAGGCTGAACGTAACACAGTTTCAGCTGAGATTGCCCAAGCTAAGCGCAACAAGGAAAATGCAGATGACAAGATTGCTGCCATGCAGAATCTATCTGCTGAGGTTAAAGCCTTGGATGCTGAATTGGCAGAAATCGATGCTAAATTGACAGAATTTACTACTACTCTTCCAAACATCCCAGCTGACAGCGTTCCTGTTGGAGCTGATGAAGATGACAACGTGGAAGTTCGCCGTTGGGGTACTCCACGCGAGTTCGATTTCGAGCCAAAAGCTCACTGGGATCTGGGTGAAGACCTTGGCATCCTTGACTGGGAACGTGGGGGTAAGGTAACAGGAGCTCGCTTCCTCTTCTATAAAGGTCTCGGCGCTCGTTTGGAACGTGCCATCTACAACTTTATGTTGGATGAACATGGAAAAGAAGGCTATACAGAAGTCATCACACCTTACATGGTTAACCATGATTCTATGTTTGGGACTGGTCAATATCCAAAATTCAAGGAAGATACTTTTGAATTGAGCGACAGCAATTATGTTCTTATTCCTACAGCCGAAGTTCCTCTGACAAACTACTACCGTGATGAAATCCTGGACGGTAAAGACCTGCCAATCTACTTCACTGCTATGAGTCCTTCATTCCGTTCTGAGGCTGGTTCAGCTGGTCGTGATACTCGTGGCTTGATTCGTTTGCACCAATTCCACAAGGTTGAAATGGTCAAATTTGCCAAACCAGAAGAATCTTATGAAGAATTGGAAAAAATGACAGCCAACGCTGAAAATATCCTTCAAAAACTCAACCTTCCATACCGTGTCGTTGCTCTCTCTACTGGAGATATGGGCTTCTCAGCTGCTAAGACTTACGACTTGGAAGTTTGGATTCCAGCGCAAAATACCTACCGTGAAATCTCAAGCTGTTCAAACACAGAAGATTTCCAAGCCCGTCGTGCCCAAATCCGTTACCGTGATGAAGCAGACGGCAAGGTGAAACTCCTCCATACCTTGAACGGTTCTGGACTTGCAGTTGGACGTACAGTGGCTGCTATTCTTGAAAACTACCAAAATGAAGATGGTTCTGTGACCATCCCAGAAGTTCTTCGTCCATATATGGGTGGAGCTGAAATTATCAAACCATAAAAAATAAGGTTTAGCTATTTCTAGCTAGACCTTTTTTCGTAACCAAATCAGATAAGTACCTAAAACAAAGAGTAAAATAGTTAGGCATATAATAGTTTCAGCCAAGACCAGATAATCCAGAAATGGAAGTTTCAAGATTCCCTGAGCCATCTTGAGCGAAGTAGCTGTGATAATGGTTGGGAAAGTGAGGGCTGAGAAAGCTGGTTGAAAACCTTGTTTTAAAATATTGGGCAGACGAGTCAAAACAAAGAAAAAGAAGGATTGAGAAGCCAAAATCATGACGATTAAGACCCAAGTTGGTAGGCTGGCGCCTCCAACTCGGACTAGAGAAGCCAAGAGTAGAGAAAAAGGAGCACAGTAGATCCCTTCTTGTCCAAGCATAGCTTGTGGGAGTGGATGTTTCTTTAAATCGCTATAAATAAGTGGGTAGAGATAGAAGGTCAAGAGAAATCCAAAACTCAAGGTCGCATAGGCAATTTCGATGATGCCTACAAGAGGATAGGTCAAGGCTGCTACTGCTATCCCCACATAGAGAACCGTCCAGCTTGGAGTCGCATGAACCCTCCGCCCCGGATAGGCAAATTTGATAGTGAAGCCAGCAATCAGAGCCACATCCAAGAGAAATGAAAACCACCAGAGCCCTTGCGCTACCAAAGGAAGATGAGGAAAGACGCGAAAAACATAGGTAGATAAAATCATCCCAGCCATAGGAAAAGTGGCCATCCCTGACAAAAGAGGAGGCTTGGTCAATTCTTGCTTGGTTTCCTTCCAATTAAAGAGATGCAAAAGCAGAAAGTAAATCCACAAAATCAAACCTGCTAGACTCAACAGATGGGACAGAACCGGCAACGTATCTAAAATAAGATTTCCAGCTCCTGCCAAACCTAGCAAACAACCAGAAAATACCAAGGGGAGTTTTTTCATCCTAACCTCCAATAATCATGTTAGTTTCAGTATAGCATAAAAGCGCTTAAATGAGGGGATAAAAAACGAAGTTGAAAATTCAAGCTTCGTTTTTATTCCACTATTTTTTAACTCGTTGCTAAGATATGACGCAATTGAACAGCACTTGGAGAAACAATTGGAAGAAAGGCTCCTTCATTCCAACGACGAATAAATCCAGATGTTGATTTACTAAAGTAGCCTCTACCTCCACCTGCTTGTAACTCTAATAGAAGACTCTGAGCAACAAC
This sequence comes from Streptococcus pseudopneumoniae, assembly GCF_001072665.1. GTDB lineage: Bacteria > Bacillota > Bacilli > Lactobacillales > Streptococcaceae > Streptococcus > Streptococcus pseudopneumoniae_S. Next base: position 26,162 of record NZ_JVJI01000038.1, read on the forward strand.
ATCCACAATGCTTATTCTTAACTGAAATAGTTCACGCGGATTGGCAACAAAATAAGACCTGTCAGACAAACCTTGATAAAGCTCTCGACGAATAGCATCTAACTGTTCGATCTGATGCTTCCACTCATCTGTTAATACACTGCGTTTCACCAAGTCTTTTTCTACTTCTGATAGAGAACGTTCAGCTAAACCAAAAGCTAGACCAAATTGGTAGCCTAAAAAAGCTGGACGATTTTGTGCCAAAAATTGGTGAGCATCTTTTGATAAAATCCATTCCTCTTTCAAAAGGACCTTATTAAAAGTCAGAACAGCCGTGTTTCCTCCTTGAAGAGAAACAAATTCTAAGTCTTCAGAACGACTAAAATTCTCTGCATCTGATGGTACAGCCACCACATAACTTGTACTTGGATCATCTGTAAAACCTGTCACAAAAATAGTTAAAAATCGATTTCTTCGAGCATTAGTTACCCATGGCAGTCTTCCTTTTAGATACAATTGTCCATTTTCTTCAAGAACGCGAACATTCAGTTCCTCTAGGTCAGATAGATATTTGACAGCATTGGACAAGGCAGTAGCACCTGCATATTCTCCAGACAAGAGTTTTTCCAGATAGGTTTCCTTAAAATAGGAGTTATCTGTATGGAGAATATTATCAATTAAAGTGCGTTGTCCCCATGAAATAAAAGAGGCTGTTAAGGAATGTTGTGCAAGCTCTGCAAGGATATCAATGACATCTTGATCACTTCCTCCTGAACCTCCAAGAGATGCAGGAATCCCCACACGAAAGGCTCCCTCTGCTGCAATTTTCTCAATCAACTGTTCTCCAGCTTGACAAGACTGCTTGTCGATTTCATCAGCATGCTGGTCTAACCAGCTCAAAAATTCTTCTGAAAAAAATCCCATAGTCTTTCCTCCTTCTAGGCATAAGGTTGCAATTCTGGGTTAATTGGGGTATTAGCTAGATTATTGGCATAGTTACAGAGGCTTGCTAGGCTGACACCAAGAACCACATCCAAGGCATTTTGTTGGGTGTAGCCAGCTTCTAAAAACTCAGCCAAGGCTTCATCCCCTACACGACCCTTGGTATTGATAACTGCCAAGGTAAATTTAGCTAGGGTGTCCAATTTAGGATCTGTTTCAATTGGAGTACGATTGCGAAGGGCTTGAAGAAGGTCATCATTCATCTGGATTTGTTTGATTGAAAAGGCTGTGTGACCTGCGACGCAGAAGGCACAACCATTGGTCACAGCTGCCGTGATTTGCACCACTTCACGCTCAACGGGTGTCAGGCTGTTGCGACGATTGATAGCTCCGACAGTACGGTAAGCCTCTAAAGCAGTCGGTGCATTAGCCAAGAGACCGATTAGGTTAGGAATATAGCCATTGTTATCTTTTTCTACTGTTTCAAGAACTTCTTTCACTTCTGCTGGTGCTGATTCTACTGTATGAATTGTAAATGTTGTCATCATAAAACCTCTTTTCATTTTGTTGAAACCTAGTCTATCACAGATTCTATACCTTGCATAATATATATTTTAAATTGCACTGATAAAAATTCTTTATGAAAGCAAAAAATCACACGTAATGTGTGATTTCATTATTTATCAAAATACTTTTTAGTCTCAGAAATGACGACTGGCGACAAGACCAAGAGGGCAATCAAGTTTGGCAAAGCCATCAAGGCGTTAACGATATCTGCGATAATCCAAACCATATCTAACTCGATAAATCCTCCCAACAAGACCATGAGCACAAAGACCACACGGTAAAGCCAGATAAAGCGAACCCCAAAGAGAAACTCGAAACAGCGTTCTCCATAGTAGTTCCAACCTAGAATCGTCGTAAAGGCAAAGAGTACAAGGAAGATGGTCAAAAGGGTAGGTCCAAAGTGTGAAAAGACTGTTGAGAAGGCTGACTGAGTCAAGGCAACCCCATTCAAATCACCACTCCAAACACCAGTTACCAAGATGGTCAATCCAGTCAGCGTACAGATAATGAGAGTATCAATAAAAGTTCCTGTCATGGAAATCAAACCTTGCTCTACCGGTTCATTTGTCTTAGCCGCAGCAGCTGCAATGGGAGCAGAACCCAGACCAGATTCGTTTGAGAAGACACCACGCGCCACACCATTTTGAATAGCCATTCGAATGCTGGCACCAGCAAAACCACCTACCGCAGCAACTGGACTAAAAGCGGATGTCAAGATTAAAGCGATTGTAGCAGGGATTTTCTCGATATTAAAGAAAATAACTGTAAGAGTTCCCAAAATATAAATGATAGCCATAAAAGGAACAACAGTAGTTGAAACCTTGGAAATGGACTTGAGCCCGCCAAAGACTGCAATTGCTACAAAGACAGACAAAACAAGAGCTGTGATGGCTGGCGAAATAGTCGTTGTATTCTGGATAGATTCTGTAATCGAGTTGACTTGGGTAAAGGTCCCGATCCCCAACAAAGCTACTAGAACACCTGCTAGGGCAAAGAAGATGGCAAGGGGACGCCATTTTTCACCCATACCCAAAAGGATGTAGTGCATGGGACCTCCCGCTACTGCACCATGATCATCCTTGGTACGGTATTTGATAGCCAAGAGTCCTTCTGCATACTTGGTAGCCATCCCAAAGAAAGCAGCCATCCACATCCAAAAGAGGGCTCCTGGGCCACCGACCTTGATAGCCGTCGCGACTCCGATAATATTTCCCGTACCAACTGTCGCTGCTAGGGCTGTACACAAGGCCGCAAAGCTGGATACATCTCCATGCCCCTTATCCTTGGTAAAAATAAGCTGGAAGGCCTTGGGCAAACGCAAAACCTGCAAGAGACCTAGACGGGCAGTTAGATAAATCCCTGTTCCGACCAAGAGAATCAAGAGGGGTGGGCCCCAAGCAAAAGCATCGATTGATTTAAGCAATTCTAACATTTCCTTCTCCTATCTTTTCAACCCCAAAAGAAAGAGCACATGCAAGATACATGTACTCTGGAATGCTTAGATAAATGCCAAAAAGCGGTCTATCCTAGCTCTGTCCTTTTACCTGAGAGTTTGAGCAGTTGCCTGCCTTGCCCCTTCGGTGCCTTTACGGTCTCTCCAGAGTTCCGTCCATTTACAGTCATGGAAAATCAAACGATTCCCCACTTCTATTAAACTTCATTCGGTGTTGGTATTTAATTGATTCTTATTTTACAAAAAATGTTGGCTTTTGTCAATGTGTTTATTAGTAAAAATTAGTTCAACAGTTTTTACTTTATAAAGTCCAGAATACTGCTATCCTTTAAAGGTCACAATAGTCGCACCACTGCCTCCAGCATTTTGTGGGGCATAGCCGAAACTCTTGACATGCTTGTTTCTTTGTAGGTATTTGGTGACACCTTCACGGATGACACCTGTTCCGATACCATGGATGATATCAACTTGTGCCATATTGTTAAGCAAGGCTTGGTCGATAAAGGCATCTAGCTCATTCATGGCCTCTTCATAACGTTTGCCTCGAAGGTCCAGTCTAGCTTGTGGACCACGACCAGAAGTTCGTTTCACGATATTGACTTGTTTTTTCTTGACTTGCTTTTCTTGCTGAGCTTGAACAAGGTCAAATTCTTTCTCTTCTAAAGTCATCTTAATCAAGCCGACTTGGGCTTCCCAGCGGCCGTCCTTGAGTTGACTGGTCAAGGTACCTCGCTGGCCATAACTGAGAACCACGATATCATCTCCCACCTTTGGAGCTCGTTTTTTCTTGGCCTTTTGAAGAACCTTATTTTTAGACAAATCTACTTTTTCAGGAGCTAATTTTTTCAGCTTGGCCTTAGCTTCAATGATTTCGTGGGGCTTGAGTTGGGATTTGCTGTGGAGATTTTTGAGAATCTGGTCACTTTCACTTAGGGCCATGTCCACAATCTCAGCAGCCTGTTCACGCGCCTTGTTAAGCTCTGTTTCCTTTTCACGATTAAGCTCATTGTAGAGCTTTTTGAGAGCACGGTTCATCTTGAGATTTTCTTGCTCCACCTCACGGATATTGTCCAAGCGTTTGCGACTTTCTAGCGTCTGCTCTTCCAGTTGTTCAATGATTCGGTTGACATCATTGTCCTGATTGACCTGCTGACTGGCATCTCCTACGATAACTTCAGATAATCCTAAACGTTTAGCAATTTCAAAAGCATTGCTTCGACCAGGCACACCCTGCATAAAGCGATAGGTCGGGCGTAGAGTCGCAGTATCAAACTCCATGCTGGCATTTTGCACAAAGGCTGTCTCGATACCATAGGCCTTGAGTTCTGGATAGTGGGTGGTCGCCATTGTCTTGACTTGACGCAGGCGAAGGTCTTCCAGAATAGCCATGGCAAGAGCAGCTCCTTCTTGAGGGTCTGTACCAGCTCCCAACTCATCCAAGAGTAAAAGTGAATGTTGGTTAACCTTGCCAAGAATATCCACAATATTGGTCATGTGGCTAGAGAAGGTAGACAAGCTCTGTTCAATAGATTGCTCATCGCCAATATCGGCAAAGATTTCTTCAAAAATACCCACACGACTTCCCTTATCTGCTAAAATCGGCAAACCAGACTGAGCCATAACCTGCGTCAATCCCAGAGTTTTAAGCATGATGGTCTTCCCACCTGTATTGGGACCTGTAATGACAATGGCTGTTAAATCTTGACCAAAATGGACATCATTTGCAACGGCATTTTTGACCAAAGGATGGCAGACATGGAGCAGTTGAATCTCTTGATTTTCTGACAGCTGAGGTACGACTGCTTGCCTTTCTTGGATAAAGCGGACCTTGGCACGAATCAAGTCCAGATGGCCGACAATCCAAGCATCATTGGCAATCTCAGCCGCATGAGGGCGGACACGCTCAGAAATTTCTTGGAGAATGCGAAGCATTTCATAGCGCTCATCTGCTCGTAAACTGGCAATTTCTTCGCTCAGTTTGACCACCTCACGGGGTTCGATATAGACGGTGTTTCCGCTGGCAGAAATATCATGAACAACACCTGCAATCTTATTGCGGTAGGTATTTTTGACTGGTAAAACCTGACGGCCATTTCTGCTGGCAACAATCCCTTCCGTCAACATCTGCGCTTTTTGCTTGAGCAGGTCCTGTAAAACATCGCGGACCTGACTCTCGCTATCATGGATTTTTCGACGGATTCGCGCCAATTCTTCACTGGCAAAATTTTCAATGAAACCTGCATCATTAAAGGCTTGTAAATTTCCTTGTAATTGCGGAAAATCATGTAATTTCTCAAACCAAAGGGCTAATTCTTCCAAGCTGACATTTTCCAGATTGGCGTAAAAACTTTGCAGTTCTCGGCTAGACAGAAGCACGCGCTTCAAGAGGAGGAACTCCTCGATATTGAGGTCCGCCCCCATCTCCAATCGCTTGCAGACTCCTGCGATTTCCTTGGTTGCAAGAATAGTAAAATGCGGTTGCTCAACAAAAAGAGCCTGCATTTCCTTCATCTCAGCAAAAGCCTGTTTGATTTTATCTGCTTTGGCAGTTGGAGCCAGCTGTCTCAGTTGCTCCAAGCCCTGCTCTGTCAACAAATGAGGTTCAAACAAGGCCTTGACCTTATTGAACTCTAATGTTTCTAATATTTTCTTGTTCATCGTTATTTCCTTATCTTTGAATGTCTAGGTGTGGCAGCTTTTTACATTCAGTCAAATCTGTAAACAAAGGGCTAGGAAATTTCCTGCCCTTTTTATCCGATTAAATTTGTCACCCAGATTTGTTTGAGCCAACTGGTTGTTACCGGTATGCTCTGGATGATGTGTTTTGCGACGATACTCTTTTCAAGAGGATTTTGTATAGCTGCCATGGGGATGGTCGCCAAGATGGTCAAGGCCATTTGCAAGACAAATAAGGTCACCAACATGGACAAGATCCCTGCTGAAACTTGGAACAACTTACCACCCAGTTTTTTACTAGGAATCAAGTGTAAGAGGAGACCAAGCAAACGACCAATGCTATAGACAATCCCAAATACAAGCAAGTAGCCGATCCCTGCGTAAAAGACCTTATCCAACTGAAAGAGTTGATCCGATGGGAAAAAGAAAGTTCCCTGACCTTCCTGTGGATTTGCATAAGGGAGCAGCAAATGAAATTGCTCTCCAAGCCCCTTATAAAACTGGCCAGCCACAAAAGCCGATGCCATGGCTGAAATCAGGTAATACACCTGTAAGAGCAGGCCTCTACGATAGCCGATATAAAATCCCCAAGCCAAGACCAATAGAAGAAGGAGTGAAATCATAAGGAATCCTCAATCTTACTCTGTTCTTGCTTGCAAGTCACAAGCTTGTGGCGCAATTCTTCTAATTCTTGCTCCTTATCATCAAATTCAATCTCACGGCTGAGTTGAGTCGATAAACAGTTGACTGCCAACAAAAGAGCGATTGTTTCATCATCTGCACTAGGCATTTGTTCTTTAATTGCTTGGTATTTTTCTGTCGCAACCTTGGCGATTTCCTCCATAAAAAGGTTATCATGTTCGCTCGTCAAGGTTAATGATTTTTTCCCGAATGTAAATTTGAATCGATTTAGATTTGCCATAAAATTCACCTCACGATATTATACCAAAATTCGCTAATTTTGTCAGTTTTTACAAATTTGCCTGCTTTTGTGGTACAATAGAAACTATGGCAAGTATAACACTCACACCAAGCGAAAAGGAGATTCAGGCTTTTCTTGAACACTATCAAACCAGTCTGGCTCCCAGCAAGAATCCCTATATTCGCTACTTTTTACGACTACCTCAAGCAACGGTTTCTATCTATACTTCTGGAAAGGTCTTGCTTCAGGGTGAAGGAGCTGAGAAATATGCTAGTTTCTTTGGCTATCAAGTTGTAGAGGAAAACAGGGGACAAAATTTCCCTTTGATTGGGACAGATGAGGTGGGAAATGGTTCCTACTTTGGTGGACTTGCAGTTGTGGCTTCCTTTGTCACACCTGACCAGCATGACTTCTTGCGAAAACTAGGTGTGGGGGATTCCAAGACACTGACCGACCAAAAGATCCGTCAGATTGCCCCTATCCTCAAAGAAAAAATCCAGCACCAGGCACTGCTTCTCTCACCAAGCAAGTACAACGAGGTCATCGGAGACCGCTACAACGCTGTTTCGGTTAAGGTAGCCCTCCATAACCAGGCTATCTATCTCCTTCTTCAAAAAGGCATTCAGCCTGAGAAAATTGTGATTGATGCCTTTACCAGTGCTAAAAATTATGACAAGTACTTGGCACAAGAGGCCAATCGTTTCAGCAAGCCTATCAGCTTAGAAGAAAAGGCTGAGGGCAAATACTTGGCTGTCGCAGTTTCTTCTATCATTGCGCGTGACCTCTTTCTGGAAAATCTTGAAAATCTGGGACGAGAACTGGGCTATCAACTTCCAAGTGGAGCTGGAACGGCTTCTGATAAGGTGGCTAGCCAGATTTTACAGGCCTATGGAATGCAGGGACTCAACTTCTGCGCCAAACTACACTTTAAAAATACTGAAAAAGCGAAAAAACGCTTAGAAAGGTAAGTTATGAATTCATTTAAAAATTTCTTAAAAGAGTGGGGATTGTTCCTCCTAATTCTGTCATTACTAGCTTTAAGTCGTATCTTTTTTTGGAGCAATGTTCGCGTAGAAGGGCATTCCATGGATCCTACCCTAGCGGATGGTGAAATCCTCTTTGTTGTCAAACACCTACCTATTGACCGATTTGATATCGTGGTTGCCCATGAGGAAGATGGAAATAAGGACATTGTCAAACGTGTCATCGGAATGCCTGGCGATACCATCCGTTACGAAAATGATAAACTTTACATCAATGACAAAGAGACAGATGAACCTTACCTAGCTGATTACATCAAACGCTTTAAGGACGACAAACTCCAAAGCACCTACTCAGGCAAGGGATTTGAGGGAAATAAAGGAACTTTCTTTAGAAGTATCGCTGAAAAAGCCCAAGCCTTCACAGTTGATGTCAACTATAATACCAACTTTAGCTTTACTGTCCCAGAAGGAGAATACCTTCTCCTCGGAGATGACCGCTTGGTTTCGAGCGACAGCCGCCACGTAGGTACCTTCAAAGCAAAAGATATCACAGGGGAAGCTAAATTCCGCTTCTGGCCAATCACCCGTATCGGAACATTTTAAGAAATCGAAGAGGCCGAGAATCAAAAATCTCAGCCTCTTCTTCTATCGTGAGAAGATGATTATTCACTACCCAGTATAACTAGGATAGAAACAACCCCAACTCTCACCTATTCATGCAAAGGAATTTTATGGAATTTTATTTTTCAGGAACCATTGAACGGATTATTTTTGAAAATCCCAGCAATTTTTACCGCATCCTCCTCCTAGAAATCGACGATACGGACGCAGAGGATTTTGATGATTTTGAAATCATTGTCACGGGCGCCATGGCTGATGTGATTGAGGGAGAAGACTATACCTTTTGGGGACAAATTGTCCAGCACTCCAAGTATGGGGAACAACTGCAAATCAGCCGATATGAACGCGCAAAACCAACTAGCAAGGGCTTGGTCAAGTACTTTTCAAGTAGCCATTTCAAGGGAATTGGTCTCAAGACAGCTCAGAAAATTGTGGATACCTATGGCGACAATACCATTGACGAAATTCTGCAACACCCAGAAAAGCTAGAAGGTATCTCAGGACTCTCTGCTAAAAATCGCGAGGCCTTCGTCTCTACTCTCCGCCTCAACTACGGAACCGAGATGGTTTTGACCAAACTTGCCAACTACGGCATTCCCAACAAACTAGCCTTTCAGATTCAAGACTTTTACAAGGAAGAAACCCTTGATGTGGTTGAAAATTATCCCTACCAGTTGGTCGAGGATATAAAGGGTTTGGGCTTTACCATTGCTGATCAATTAGCGGAAGAACTAGGTATCGAAAGTCAGGCTCCTGAACGCTTCCGCGCCGGTCTAGTACATAGTCTTTTTCAGGCCTGTATGGAAACAGGGGACACCTATGTTGAAGCACGGGATCTGCTAGAACAAACCCTTACTCTCCTTGAATCTTCTCGCCCCGTGGAACTGGATCCCAGCCAAGTGGCCCAAGAACTCTCCTACCTGATTGAAGAAGACAAGGTTCAGCAGATTGATACCAAGATTTTTGACAACAGCCTCTTTTTCGCCGAGGAAGGCATCCGCAGTCACTTGGTTCGTATCCTTGAAAAAGGAAAACAGAAGAGCCAGGATTTAAAAACCATTCAAAAACATATCGCTACTGTCGAAGAAGATTTGGAGATTGAGTATGATAGCATTCAAAAACAAGCTATCTGTGACGCTATCCAGAACAAAGTCTTTATCCTAACAGGTGGACCTGGTACTGGTAAGACAACTGTTATCAATGGGATTATCGCTGTTTATACCCTCTTAGAAGGACTTGACCTCAGGAAAAAAAGTAATCTGCCGCTTCTTCTTGCCGCTCCAACTGGCCGAGCAGCTCGCCGTATGAATGAATTGACAGGCTTGCCAAGTGCGACCATACACCGTCATTTAGGAATGACAGGTGACGATGACACCAGTCATCTGGAAGATTATCTGGATTCCGACTTTATTATCGTGGATGAATTTTCTATGGTGGATACTTGGCTGGCCAATCAACTCTTTTCCAATATCTCTTCTAACAGTAAGATCCTCATCGTGGGTGACAGCGACCAGTTGCCGTCTGTCAGTCCTGGACAGGTTCTAGCGGATCTGCTTCATATTCCCTTGATTCCTCAGACTCGCTTGGAAAAAATTTACCGTCAAAGCGAAGAATCAACCATCGTCACCCTAGCTAGTCAAATTCGACAGGGCATCTTGCCAGCTGACTTTACCCAGAAAAAAGCAGACCGTTCCTACTTTGAAATTGCTAGTGGCCATATTCCAGCTACGATTGAAAAAATCTTAGGCGCTGCCCTCAGAAGTGGTATTCCTGCCCGTGATATCCAAGTTCTGGCTCCCATGTACAGAGGGACGGCAGGGATTGATGCCATCAACCAGCTCATGCAAGACCTCCTTAACCCACCACAAAAAGACCAACTTAGTTTTGAAGCTCCCCAGTGCCATTATCGTAAGGGCGACAAGGTCATTCACCTGGTCAATGATGCTGAAATTAATGTCTTTAATGGAGATTTAGGAGCCATCACAGACCTAATTCCTGGTAAATACACCGAGTCGAAACAAGACGAAATTGTCATTGATTTTGACGGCAACGAAGTCTCTTACCCACGTAACGAATGGTACAAGATTCGCCTGGCCTATGCCATGAGTATCCATAAGTCCCAGGGAAGCGAGTTTCCTGTTGTCATCCTACCTATCACCAGCGCTAGCAGGCGTATGCTGGAGCGCAATCTTATCTATACAGCCATTACACGCGCCAAAAGCAAGCTTATCTTACTAGGCGAATTACAAGCCTTCGACTATGCTACCCAACACATCGGAACTGCTCGAAAAACCTATCTGATTGAACGCTTCAGTGATTTATTGGATAATGTTGAAGAAAAGCAACCAGCTGTCTCTGAAACTGCCACATCAAGTAACTATGAACAATCCTACATCCTAACCGAAGAAAACTGGGACAGCATACCGGCCATGATTGGGATTACAGACGCAGACCTCAAAGAGATTTTTGGAAAATAGTGCATAATAAAACCCACCAATTCAGGTGGGATTTTTGTTTATTAATACTCAATGAAAATCAAAGAGCAAACTAGGAAGCTAGCCACAAGCTGTACTTGAGTACGGTA